>DAIRET010000033.1:0-20256 GCA_036795455.1 Ignavibacteriaceae bacterium | reverse complement strand
GTTCTCGTATTCTGAAATAACCGAATTCAATTTGGAGATTATCCATCTGTCAATTTCCGGTCGGGATTCGTAAGGAACCAATTCTTCTTCGTGGGTAAAATTATCAACGTTTGCGTATAATGCAAAAAACGAATAAGTATTTACAAGTGTTCCGAAAAACTTCCTTTGAGTGTCAATAAGATCATCTTCATCAAACAGAGTTGGGCGCCATGGCGGGCTGTTTACAATCAAATACCATCGGGTTGCGTCTGCTCCATATTTGTCGAACAGCATAAATGGGTCAACGCTATTCCCTTTGGACTTCGACATCTTCTGTCCTTTTTTATCAAGTATAAGGTCATTCACGAGGCAGTTTTTATACGATACATTTCCAAACAGCATTGTTGCAATTGCATGAAGTGTATAGAACCAGCCGCGTGTTTGATCAATCCCTTCCGAAATAAAATCGGATGGGAAATTCGATTCGAACCACTCTTTGTTCTCGAAAGGATAATGGTACTGTGCAAAAGGCATTGCACCGGAATCGTACCAAACGTCGATTAGTTCAGGTGTTCTTGAAAATATTTTCCCGTTACGTTCAAAAAATACATGATCAACGAAAGGTTTATGTAAATCAATTTCCGATGGGTTTAAATCTTTAATCGGAGTTCTCACCCCGTCCTTTTCGATATAACCTTCTTTTAATTCTTCAATAGAGCCGATGCAAATCATTTCTCCGTCTTCGGCAATCCATACCGGCAGAGGAGTTCCCCAATATCTATCTCTTGAAAGAGACCAGTCTTTATTATCTTCAAGCCAGTTTCCGAATCTGCCTGCACCTACTTCCGGCGGACACCAGTTGATCGTTTTATTCAATTCAATCATTTTTTTTGCGTGTTCGGTTGTACGGATATACCAGCTATCGCGGGCATAATAAATCAAAGGATTATCGCATCTCCAGCAATGCGGGTAAGAGTGAAGGTAATCGTTTGAAGCCCTATATATCAAACCTCTTTCTTTAAGATTTCTTAAAATGTCAGGGTCAGCACCTTTTTCCTGGTGTGTTTTGAATTTAATTGTCTTAATCAATCTCCCGGCAAATTCCGTTACTTCATCTGTGAATCTACCGTTGATAGTTACAGGTTGAACGAAAGGGAGATCGAATTTCTTTGATACTTCGTAATCGTCTGCTCCAAATGCAGGTGCTATATGGACTACCCCGGTACCATCTTCCGTGCTTACGAAATCGCCCGGTATTATATACCATGCTTTTTTATCGACCGGTACATACGAATACAAAGGTTCATATTCTTTGTTTAATAAAGCAGAGCCTTTTAGTTTATCCAGGACTTCATATTCTTCTTTTATAACCGAAAGTCTCGCTTCTGCAAGGTAAAGAATTCCGTCTTTTTCTGTTTTAATTTTTACATAATCGATTTCAGAACCGACAGCAAGGGCAACGTTCGAAATTAAAGTCCAGGGAGTTGTCGTCCAAACAAGAATCGAAGCATCTTCATTTTTAAGTTTGAATTTGATATAAACATTCGGGTCCTGAACATCCTGGTAGCCGAGCGATAATTCATGGGATGATAGTGGTGTTTCGCAATGCGGACACTGTGGAACAATTTTAAACCCTTTATAAAGTAATCCTTTCTTATAAAGTTCGGAAAGCGACCACCATACAGATTCGATATAGTCATTTTTAAAAGTAATGTAAGCTGAATGTAAGTCTATCCAATAACCCATTCGAACCGTCATTTTTTCCCAAAGGTCAAGGTATTTGAAAACTGATTCCTTACAAGCTGTGTTGTATTTATCTACTCCAAGTTTCGGGATTTCACTCTTGTTGCTGATCCCGAGTTGTTTCTCAACTTCAATTTCTACAGGAAGTCCGTGAGTATCCCACCCGGCTTTACGATGAACCTGAAATCCTTTTAGTGTTTTGTACCTGCAAACAAGGTCTTTCAGTGTTCTTGCCATAACATGGTGAATACCGGGCTTGCCGTTTGCAGTCGGAGGTCCTTCATAGAAAGTAAAAGATTTATCGTTACTTCTTGAAGTTACGCTTTTTTCAAATACTTTGTTTTCCTTCCAGAACTGTAATACTTTTTCTTCAATTTCAGGGTAATTAATTTTTTCTAAGTTTTGTTTGAACATGTTCCTATATCTTTTTACTAATAATATGTTTAATAATAAAGGAAGAGCAACTGTAAGTTACTCTTCATATTTTTTCAGTAACTCTTTTTCAATTTGAATGAATTCCCGCAATTCTTTTTCAATTCTCTCTTTTTTCAAGATGATGTTTTTGGAATTCAGTTCAGCATCCTGGATAATGCTTTTAGCTTTGACCTGAGCCTCTCTTAATAAAGTTTCAGCTTCCTTTTTAGCATCAATCCTGTGCTCTTCAAGTAATTTTAGTTTTTCTTCGGCTATCACTTTTGCTTTTTGAATAATAAAAACTTCGGCAACAGACATTCCGAAAAATCCCATTGCACCCAGCATTACATTTCTTAAGCTAAACAGAATTAGATTTTCGGCAACCGGGTTATCGGCAGAGAAATACTCTTTGAAGAAAATGATAAATATTAAAGAAAAAAATGAAGTGGCAATAGTAACTGCAAACACAAGTTTGCCGCCGAATTGCCAGCCGAAATATTTTTCAATTAACCATCCGCAGGCGAAACAAAACAGGGAGAGAACAAACCAAACTGCAAAATTGTTATCGCCGAAATTAAAAAGATCGGCACTCAAAAAATTCGACGAGAAAATTAAAAATGCCAGCAGAACCGGTGTTAGATACGCAGAAATTTTTTTTGTATTCATTATATCCTTTTGATAACTTCTTTCATAATCAATGTCATTTTAGGTTCGGCTTCCTCGGCTGCTGCAATTATCTCTTCAAGAACCGCAGGCTTCAAAGAATCGGGGAAACACTCATCTGTAATTATGCTAAACCCGAGAACCTTCATTCCTTGATGAACTGCAACGATATCTTCGGGGATTGTAGACATTCCTACAACGTCCGCCCCAATAGCACGTAAGAACCTGTATTCGGCTTTTGTTTCAAGGTTGGGACCTGGAACGGCAACATATACTCCCTTTTGCACTTTAATCTTGTTTTCAAGTGCAACTTGTTCGGCAATCGAGATTAGTTTATGGTCATAAGGTTCGCTCATGTCGGGGAAGCGGGGACCGAATTCTTCTTCGTTTTTACCGATAAGCGGGTTATCACCAAGAAGATTAATATGATCCGACATTATCATTATATCACCTCTCCTATAAATAGGATTCATACCGCCGCATGCATTTGATACTAATAGATATTTAACTCCGAGCATTTTCATCAATCTAACCGGGTAAGTAATTTGCTGCATGGAATAGCCTTCGTAGTAATGAAACCTTCCCTGCATTGCAACAACATTTTTCCCGTTAATTTTTCCGAAGATCAGTTTTCCGTTATGGGATTCAACCGTTGACAGCGGAAAGTGAGGTAACTCCGAATAATCAATTGAAGTTTCAATTTCAACTTCTTTTATTAATCCGCCAAGCCCGGTACCGAGAATAATTCCAACAGGGTATTCTTTGGTCGTATGCTTTCTTACAACTTCAAGAGTTTCGTTAATTTTTTCCGATAGTTTTTTCATATAAGTTTATCGATGATTTGGTCTATATCTATTTGAACTTTATTAACAGCTTCCGTTTTAATTTCGTGCACTACATCTTCCGATGCTTTTTCAACTTTCATTTCAAGAAGCCTTGCCTGTGTATCTATTATCGCTTTTAGTCTTGCGATTATTAAATCTCTTTCTTCACGGAGTTTGATTATTGAACTCCTAACATCGTCGGCTTCTTCACGCGACTTTTCAATGATTTGCTCTGCTTTTATTTCCGCTTCTTTAATAAGAAGATTAGCTTGTTTTTTTGCCGACTCGAAAGATTTAGCCGAATTTTCCTGAGCTTTCAGTAAAGTTTCCTGAAGATTCTTTTCTATCCGTTTGAATTCAGTAAGCTGTCCGTTAGCTTCTTCGATTTGCTTTTTGAGTGAATCGTTTTCATTCTGGATTTCTTCAACATCGTTAGAAAGCCGTTCAAGAAAATCTTCAACCTCATCTTTATCAAATCCCCGGAAGGATTTGTTAAATTCTTGTCTTTTAATGCTAAGAGGTGATATTCTCATTGTAACCTTAAAATTTTAATATATTCTTTCACCAAAAATTGCGGAACCGATACGAAGCATAGTGGCTCCTTCTTCGATTGCAATTTTATAATCGTTTGTCATTCCCATCGAAAGCTCGTTTAACCCGAAACCTCTATAATTGAGAGAGTCTCTCAACTTTCTTAATTGAACAAAACTATATCTTACTTTTTTCTCATCATCTGTAAAAGGTGCAATAGTCATTAGTCCCACCAGGTTTAAATTTCCCGATTCTTTACAATACTCTGCAACTTTGATAATTTCATTTTCATCTTCAAGCCCGTATTTAGTAGCTTCTGAAGAGGTTTTTATTTCAAGCAGTATGTTGATTCTTTTAGAAAGATTAGCTGCGTGTTTATTTACTTCAGCAGCTAACTTAACTGAGTCTATTGAGTGAATAAATCCGGCAGATTGCATAACATACTTGACTTTATTTGTTTGAAGATGTCCTATAAAGTGCCATGTAAAATCAAGTTTCAATAAGCTCGCTTTTTCTTTTAATTCCTGCGCCCTGTTTTCACCAAAGTTGTGAACACCTAATTCGTAAGCTGAAGCTATTTCATTTACTTTATGGTTTTTTGAAACCGCAATCAGAGTAATCTCCGAAGCACTCCTCCCGGAGCGATTACACACTTCTAATATAGTTTCGTTTATTTTATTTAAATTTTCTCTAAGCATAGCAAAATTAAGATTGTGAATCTATGGTTTTTACCGTCAAAAAGCAACGATTATAAACCAAAAAAATCGGGATTTTTACAAAAAATGAGGGGCGAAAACCGTTAAAATGGTATTTTTGGCAAAAAAGCCTCAATTAGGGGTAATTGAGGCTTTTTGATTGATTATTTTATAATTGGTGTTCTACCAATACTGTAGTATGTGAAATTCAAATCCTTCATTTTATTAAGATCAAAAACATTTCTTCCGTCGAATATGACCGGTTGTTTAAGTTTTTGGTTTACTAAATCGAAGTCGGGATTTCTGAATTCATTCCATTCGGTTAGTACTAAAAGAGCATCTGCATCATTTAATGCCGAATACTCATCTTCAGCGTAATTGATTTTATTTCCGAAATGAAAAGAAGCAGTATCGTGTGCTGCAGGATCATATGCGGTTATGGTTGCACCAAGTTCAATTAGTTTGTTGATAATAATAATAGAAGGTGCATCCCGCATATCATCGGTATTCGGCTTGAAAGCTAATCCCCAAACGGCAAAGTGCTTTCCTTTTACTTTCCCTTTAAAATGATTCTCGATTTTTTTAACCAGCACAACTTTTTGATCTTTATTCACTTTATCAACGGTTGTCAGTACTTGCAGTTCGTTATCGAAATCTTTTGCTGTTTTAATAAGTGCGTTAACGTCTTTTGGGAAGCATGACCCGCCATAGCCAATACCGGGGAATAAAAATCTTTTCCCGATTCTTGTATCGGTTCCCATTCCTCTTCTTACAAAATCAACGTTTGCACCGGCTTTTTCACAGAAGTTTGCCAGTTCGTTCATAAATGTAATTCTCATTGCGAGATATGAATTGGCAGCATACTTTGTTACTTCAGCGCTGGCTCTATCCATAATAAGAATCGGGTTACCCTGCCTTACAAACGGTTCGTAAAGCATTTTCATTTTCTCGGTAGCTTTTGGACTTTCAGTACCAATAACAATTCTATCCGGTTTCATAAAATCTTCTACAGCGAAACCTTCCCGCAGGAATTCGGGATTGGAAACTACATCGAAGTTTTTTAAGCCATGCGATGCAAGTATAGACTCAACTTTGGTTCCTGTTCCTACCGGGACAGTGCTTTTGTTTACAATCGTCTTATAATCTTTATCGTTATTTTCTTTAAGAATTACAGCAACCTCTTCTGCCGCTTTCATTACATATTGAAGATCAGCAGCACCATCTCCGCCTTGAGGAGTGGGAAGGCAGAAGAATAAAACATCCGATTTTAATACTGCATACTTTAAGTCGTTTGTAAACTCAAGTCTTTTTTTTGCGATATTCCGATAGAAAATCAGATCAAGTCCCGGTTCATAAATTGTCATTTCAGCATTTTGTAGTTTTGATAATTTTACCGGGTCATTATCAACGCAAACAACATTATTACCCATTTCGGCGAAGCATGTACCGGATGCCAACCCGACGTAGCCGGTTCCTACTACGGCAATATTCATATTTATCTCCTATTATATTTTAGTAATTTTTTATTCTATTTCAATTTTTACCGGTTTCACATTCCAGATATGTTTAGCATATTCCATTATTGACCGGTCGCTTGAGAATTTCCCCATTCTTGCAATGTTCAGCAATGATTTCTTTGTCCATTCTTTTTTGTTACGATATAACTCGTTCACGGCTTCCTGTGTTTTTATATATGATTCGTAATCAGCAAGCAGGCAATAATAGTCTACATTAAGTAGTCCTTCAACAATAGGTGCAAATATTCCGGGTTCAAACCTGGAGAAATAGTTGTTGGAAATCATATCGATTACCCGTTTTAGTTCCCAGTTCTTCTCATATAATTCGCGGGGATTATAATTACTCTGTTTTAATTTAACTACTTCATCGGCAAGCAACCCGAATATAAAAATATTATCATCTCCGAGCTCTTCCCTCATTTCGATATTAGCGCCGTCCATTGTTCCGATTGTTAAAGCTCCGTTCAAAGCAAATTTCATATTACCGGTTCCGGAAGCTTCGAATCCCGCAGTAGATATTTGTTCCGATAGTTCAGAAGCCGGAATTATTTTCTCTGCAAGAGTAACGGAATAATCTTTTAGGAAAACAACTTTTAACCTATCGCCTACTGTTTTATCGTAATTAATTACGTTTGCAACGTTATTAATCAATTTAATTACGAGTTTAGCCATATAATATGCAGGAGCTGCTTTACCGGCAAAGATTACAGTTCTCGGAACAAAATCCTTTGTTGGTTCATCTTTGATCCGGTTATACATAGTTATAACATGAAAAACATTTAATAGCTGTCGTTTGTATTCATGGAATCTTTTAACTTGAGAATCGAAAATAGATTCCGGGTTGATCTCTACGTCGTGTTCTTTCTCGATATACTCCTTTAGTATTTTTTTGTTGAGCCATTTAATACCTCGCAGATTATCGAGGAATTCGTCATCTGAAATATATTTCTCAAGTTTTCTTAATTCATCAAGATTTTTAACCCATTTATCGCCAACCCGGTCGGTAATAAGAACACTTAACATCGGGCTAGCAGTTTTTAGCCAGCGGCGGGGTGTAATTCCGTTTGTTATGTTAATAAATTTCCCCGGGTATAGTTTGTTAAAATGAGGGAATATAATCTCTTTTAATATTTTAGTGTGGAGAGCGGCAACACCATTTACTTTATGGCACGATACTATTGCAAGATTAGCCATTTTAATTTTTTTATCAACACCTTCACGAATGATTGACAGACTGGAAATGATTGATTCATCATTCGTATAATTCATCCTTACCGAGTCAAGAAATCTCTGGTTTATTTCATAAATTATCTGCAAGTGACGCGGTAAAAGCACCTCGAGTATCGAAACCGACCACTCTTCCAATGCTTCGGGAACCACTGTGTGGTTGGTGTATGCAAATGTTTTAGTTGTAATATCCCAGGCTTCATCCCATCCGATTCCTTCTTCATCCATAAGAATTCTCATTAATTCGGGTATTGCAATAACAGGATGCGTATCGTTTAATTGAATTGCGTTCTTTTCTGCAAACATGTCGAACTTTTTGTGATTAATCTGGTATTTTCTAATAATATCCTGAAGCGTAGCCGATACGAAAAAGTATTGCTGTTTAAGGCGTAAATACTTACCATCGGTAATTGTATCATTCGGGTAAAGTACTTTAGAAATATTTTCCGAAAGATTTTTATTCTCAACAGCAGCAAGATAATTGCCCTGGTTGAAATCCCTGAAACTGAAATCCTGCGTTGCCTTTGCCTGCCACAAACGTAAATTGTTTACTGTATTTGTTCTATATCCGGGTATAGGAACATCGTACCCTACAGCAAGAATATCTTCTGTTTCTATCCAGTTGAATTTCAATTTGCCAGGAGCTACTTCTTTAATTTCGATGCGTCCACCGAATTTCACTCTGAATGTAAGTTCACGCCTAAAAATTTCCCATGGATTGCCGAAACTTAACCAGTTATCCGGCTGCTCAATTTGCCAGCCGCTTTGAACATCCTGTGAAAAAATTCCGTATTCGTAACGGATACCGTAACCGAATGCAGGCAGCTCCAATGATGCCATTGAATCGATGTAACATGCTGCAAGTCTACCAAGACCGCCGTTACCAAGCCCCATGTCATGTTCAAGGTCGCGGATTTCTTCAAGACTGTAGCCGTCTTCTTCAAGGATATTGTAGCATTCGCTGTAGAAATCCATATTGATTAGGGCATTACCGAGTAATCTTCCGATTAAGAATTCAAGGGAAAGGTAATAAACTCTTTTAACATCCTTTTCTTTGTAAATTTGTTGAGTACGAAGCCATTTACGGACAAGACGGTCACGGATTGACATTGAAAGTGAATAATAAACATCATCGGGAGTAGCAGTAATCTTGTCTTTAACAAGAATGAACTCGAGATGTTCGGCGAACTGGTTGGATAAAGAATAACTTTCGATAGTTTCTTTATCGGTAAAAAATATTGAAGAACTTTTCAGACTCATAGCTTACCTCATAACAATAATTTGAATAAAACCGAAACAATTACACCCGAAATAGAACGGAAAACATTTTAATAAGAACCTATCAAAACTTAAACAAAGAAAAGGAAATGGTCAATCAAAAAAGGAAATCTTTTTCGATTTCTTCAAATCTTTGTGATTTGAGATCCTTTTCGGAAACAATAGGATTTTCCACCCTCCAGTTTATATTTAGTGTTTTATCGTTGTAAATAATTGCCCGTTCATCCTTTTTACTATAGTAACTTGTGCATTTATAATGAAATATTGCTGTTTCCGAAAGAACAGAAAATCCGTGCGCAAATCCCGCCGGAATCCATAATTGGTGATGGTTTTCATCTGAAAGTAGTATGGAGAAATGCTTACCGAATGTGGGTGAACCGAAACGGATGTCCACAGTTACGTCTAAAACTTCACCTAAAATAACCTGGCATAACTTACCCTGGGCAAAATCACCAACCTGGTAATGAAGTCCTCTTACAGTATTCTTGCATGATTTGGAAATATTATCCTGGACAAAAGGATAGTTAATCCCGTTGTCTATTAAAAATTCGGAACGGAAAGATTCAAAAAAAAATCCCCGCGGATCATCAAACATTTTAGGTTCGAAAACTAATACACCGTTTAATTGAGATTCGATTATTTTCATTGCTGTTTTCAGCCCAATAAGTTTTCAAGATAAGTTCTGTAATTGCATTTAGGCATTGAATCAATTACAGTTTTAAATTGTGCAAGGTCAATGAATTTTTTATAGAATGCTATTTCCTCAATGCAAGCTACTTTCAATCCCTGTCTCTCTTCAATAGTACCGAAAAAGTTTGAAGCCTTTAAAAGAGCTTCATGCGTCCCGGTATCAAGCCATGCAATACCGCGCCCTATTTGTTCAACTTTAAGCTGACCATTTTTAAGATATTCCAAATTAACATCTGTAATTTCAAGTTCGCCGCGTGCCGAGGGTTTTAGATTTTTTGAAATTTCAACAACCGAATTATCATAAATATATAAGCCGGGGACAGCAAATTTTGATTTCGGGTTTTTCGGTTTTTCTTCGATTGAAATTGCTTTCTTATTCTTGTCAAATTCAACTACTCCGTATCTCTCCGGGTCAGTTACTTTATATCCGAAAACAGTAGCTCCTACTTTATTATTCTCAATTGCATTGTAAAAGAAAGAAAGGTTGCCGTAAAAAATATTATCGCCGAGTATTAAAGTAACCGGGTCATTTCCAACAAACTCTTCACCAAGAATAAATGACTCGGCTATACCTCTCGGTGCCTCCTGAATTTTATAAGAAAAATTCAAACCGAGTGTTGAACCATCATCAAATAACTTTTGATAATGCGGGATTGTCTCTTCGTTGGAAATAATTAGAATATCTTTAATTCCTCCTAACATTAAAACAGAAAGGGGGTAATAGATTAACGGTTTATCATAAATCAATGTCAATTGTTTACTATACACTTTTGAAATCGGGTACATTCTTGAGCCCGAACCGCCTGCTAAAATAATTCCTTTCATTTATTCTCCTTTGTTAAAACTTTTGATTTTTATGCCAGTTCCATGCATGTTCTATAATCTCTTTTATTGTGTATTGCGGCGTCCAATTTAATACTTCTTTTGCTTTTTTATTATCTGCCACAAGAATTGCCGGGTCTCCCTGCCGTCTTTCTGAAATTATTGTTTTAATATCTTTCCCGGTAATTTCTTTTGATAGATTAATAATCTCTTCAACCGAATTACCAATTCCGGTACCAAGATTTATTATTTGCGAACTATTTTTTTCAAATAATAATTCTAATGCTTTTATGTGAGCATCACCCAAATCAATTATGTGGATATAATCTCTAATACATGTACCGTCGGGAGTTGGGTAATCGTTACCGAAAATTGAAACTGCTTCCCGTTTTTTTAATGCAGTTTGAAGCACAATCGGAATTAAGTGCGGTTCCGGGTTATGACTTTCACCGATTTCACCATCCGGTGAAGCCCCGGCAGCATTAAAATAACGCAATGCTACATATTTTAAACCGTATGAATACTCAAAATCTTCAAGCATTTGCTCAATTATCAGTTTCGTTTTTGCGTAAGGATTGATTGGGTTCGAGGGTTGTTTTTCATCTATCGGAATCTGTGCCGGGTTACCATAAATTGAACAAGTTGATGAAAACACAAATTTATCAATCTTGTTCTCTGCAATAGAATTTAGAAGATTAAAAGTACCGATAACATTATTCTTATAATATAAAGCCGGATTCTCAACTGATTCTCCCACATATGCAAAAGCAGCAAAATGAACAACGGCATCTATACTATGTTTTTGAACTACCCGGTTCAATTTTTCAGCATCAAGAAGATCTACATTCTCAAATACTACTGAGTGCGGTATGGCTTCAATATGTCCCCTGGACAAATTATCAATAACTATTATTTTTAATTCTCTGCCGAAAGGATTTTTATTAAGTAAAAGCCTGACAAAGTGAGACCCGATATAACCGGCTCCGCCAGTAACTAAAATTTGCAAGAGTAATCCTTACTAATTATATAAAATGATAAAAATATTAATTCTTGTTGAAAAGATACAAAAGCGGGTAGTAAATAAAAAAAATCCCTTCGTTTCAGAAGGGATTTAAAGAGAAAACTAATCTGCAGACCGCTTACTTAGTTCCCTGTCGAGCATGTATAAACCGTTTTTGCTTTGGCTTACCATTTTTACGGTTTCAAGAATTTTAGTAGCATTATCTTCTTCTTCAACCTGCTCATCAACATACCATCTTAAGAAGCTTGCAGTTGCGTGGTCTTTTTCAGCAATTGCCAAATCCATCAGGTCGTTGATCAATTTTGTAACCTTCTGCTCGTGAGCTAAAGTATCTTCCATTGCATTCAGTGCTGATTCCCATTCTTTTTTTGGTTCTGCAATTCCGAATAATTCAACTTTACCGCCTTTAAGAAATACATAATCGTAAATTTTCATAGCGTGTTCATATTCCTCGGTGGATTGTAGTTTCATCCAATGGGCAAATCCGCTTAGGTTCATTGATTCAAAATAAGCGGACATTGATAAGTAAAGGTACGAAGCGAATAATTCTTCGTTAATTTGCTTGTTGAGAGCTTTTTCCAGTTTTAGATTTAGCATATTTTTTACTCCATTTTTTTTGTGATTTAATAACTCTGATTCAAAACTAAGAAAATTTAACTTTTATCTCAAATTTTCAAATAATTGAGACAAACTCGTTTTGAGTTCGTTACTGCTACTTATTAAAAAATGAGACTGATTGATATTGTCAAAACAACTATTCCTGCTTTAAGGTTCTTCTAATTTCTCTTTTTTATGCGGGATATTTTACATTTTGCAGACCTTTTCTGTTTGGTTATCTTTACAACTTAAATTTTGAATTAGACGGAGAAATAAATAAAAATGCAATTCAATACGAGAACGCATACATGCGGTGAATTGAGAGAACAAAATATCGGCGAAAAAGTAGTACTCAACGGTTGGGTTGATGCACGAAGAGACCTCGGCGGCGTTATCTTTATAGAAATGAGAGATAGATACGGCATTACCCAGGTAGTCTTTGAACCCGGTTATAACCCGGACGCTCATCAACTGGGAAAAGATTTACGAAGCGAATACGTTATCTCGGTTGAAGGAACAGTTAGAAAACGCCCAGAAGGAACCGAGAATTCCTCGCTTCCTACCGGCTATGTTGACGTTATGGTTGATAAACTTGTTATCCTTAACGAGTCAAAAACTCCGCCTTTTCAAATTGCAGATAATATTGATGTGAATGAAGATTTACGATTGAAATACAGGTACCTTGATTTAAGAAGAAAATCTGTCCAGAAAAATTTATTACTCCGGCACAAAATGTATCAACTTGTACGTAGATATTTTGATGAAAACAATTTTGTAGAAATTGAAACCCCTGTTTTAATGAAAAGCACCCCGGAAGGAGCAAGAGACTTTCTTGTTCCGAGCCGTATTCATAAAGGAAGGTTTTATGCTCTGCCGCAATCTCCGCAGCAGTATAAACAGATTCTGATGGTCTCCGGTTTTGACCGCTATTTCCAAATTGTAAAGTGTTTTAGAGATGAAGATTTACGTGCCGATCGACAACCGGAATTTACTCAAATAGACCTTGAGATGTCCTTTGTAGACCAGGAAAATGTTTTTGAAATGATGGAAGGATTGATGAAGGTTCTGTTCAAAGAGATATGGAATAAAGAGCTTCAACTTCCACTGCCGAAATTGTCCTTCGAGGAAGCAATGACAAGGTACGGAAGCGATAAACCCGACACCCGCTTTGAACTTGAAATGAAAACATTAAATCCGATTTTTACAAACACGCAGTTTAAAGTCTTTTCAGACCAGATAAAGAATAACGGAATTGTAACCGGATTGCTTGCTCCCGGCTGCGGCAATTATACAAGGAACCAGCTTGATGTGCTTACCGATTTTATTAAAAAACTCGGAGCCGGCGGATTAATTTGGATCCGCGTTAAAGAAGACGGTTTGGAATCACCGACAATGAAGTTTTTTTCAACTGAAGAACAAAAAGCTTTAATTGATACTTTAAATGCAAAACCCGGCGATTTGATTTTTATTTTAACCGGGACTAAATGGAAAACTCTCTCACTAATGGGCTCACTTAGACTTGAAATGGCAAAAAGATTAGAGCTAATAAAAACGGATGCGGAACCGAAATTATTATGGGTTACTGATTTCCCGTTGTTCGAGTGGGATGAAGAGACTAAAAGATTTTATGCAATGCACCATCCGTTTACTTCTCCACGGATTGAAGATGTACAATTGATGGAAACAGACCTCGCTTCTGTAAAAGCACGCGCCTATGACCTTGTATTAAACGGGAACGAAATTGCCGGTGGAAGTATAAGAATCCACAATGCGGAATTACAAAGTAAAATGTTTAAAGCTCTCGGAATTTCGGAAGAAGAAGCAGAACATAAATTCGGCTTCCTGATGAAAGCATTTCAGTATGGTGCGCCTCCTCATGGAGGAATTGCATTCGGTTTTGATAGACTTGCAATGTTATTCTGCGGTGAAAACTCTATACGTGAAGTAATTGCTTTTCCCAAAACAGCAAGCGGTATATCATTAATGGATGAAGCTCCTTCAACCGTTGGCGAAGAACAGTTAAAAGAATTACATATAAAAATCAGATAGAATTGTTATAAGGAGAGAGGTATTTTCGATACCACTCTCTTTTAATATCATCTACTTCTTTACGATGACTCTTTAAGAAGTGATCCCCCTGTTCAAGAATAATCAACCGGTAGTTTATTCCAAGTTCGGATAACTTTTCCGCAATTCTTAACGATTGCTGCGGAGGAATAACAGTATCGTTACCACCATGGATTATTAAGTAATTTGTTTCACTTGATAACCTTTCCGTAAAATTAATAACGGACCTTTGCTTTATCTCCTCGTTGAAATCTTTATGCTTTAAAATTTTTCTCAGGCTTTCGTTGATTGAGCTGTTTACTTTAACAGTTTCTTCAAGGTCGGAAATGGCTCCGATAAGAACTGCACATTTAAAAAACTTTTCTTTAGTTAGAAGCAAATAGCTCATCAATCCACCCCGGCTCCATCCTTCAATACCCCAACAAGAAGTATCGGTAAATTCAAATTCATCGGCGAGATGGATTAAGTTTTCAATATCTCTTAAGTCATTTCCACCGAATTCATCTTCTCCTTCATCCTTTATACTTCCGCGGTACATTGAAGCGAAGACAACATAACCTCTGCTTGCAATCTGTCCGAGTATACCTTTTGCATTAAATTCATCAATAAAACCTTTATCCTTAATACCGCCTCTATTCCAAATTAAACACGGGAATTTTTTTGTTAAGGTCTCTAATGGATAGGCAATATAACCTTTAACTTTAATGCCATCGGATAGATAAACAATTTTTTCAACTACGGAATTTTCAACTACTTCTTTACCCCACCCGCTTTCAATCATCTTCAGTTGAGAGGAGTTTAGCTTTATTGCTTCTCTTTCTATTATATTTGAACTCATAAAATATCTATTTAATGTTCAACTAATTTATAGAATTATGTCGAAGAAAAAAAAACAGGAACACCAGCAAGCAATTGGAAAGCATGATGCCATTTCTAAAAAGAAAAAACAAAGGCTTTATTTTGTCTTTGCTTTGTTACTGATTATAGCTGCTGCGGTTATTTATTATTCTTTAACTGAAGAAGAATCAATTCCGGGGTATAGTTTTAAAAAAGAGGGTGAATTGAAATTTGTTAAGCAAACAGGTGAATTAATTAAACAAATTGATCTCGAAGTTGCGGATACCGAATATGACCGTGCATTAGGACTGATGTTCAGGAAAACAATGACCGAGAATCAGGGAATGCTGTTCGTTTTTCCTTACGAGCAGTTCCAATCCTTCTGGATGCGGAATACGTATATTTCACTCGACATGCTTTTTATTAATGCCGAAAAAGAAATTGTAACAATTCACAAGAACACGCAAGTCCTCTCGGATAAATCATATCCTTCTTCAAAACCTGCTAAATATGTTGTTGAAGTTATTGCGGGTTTTTGTGATTCTTACGGAGTAGAAGTAGGGGATAAAGTTTCATGGGATTAAAAATAACAGAAATTTAAACTCTAATGGAAATAGAAAACTCCTTCCATTAGAGTTATAATCTTTAAACCGCTCATTTCGTGGTTGTTTTATCTTTTGTCGATGTCTCTTTTGTCCTAGTCGAACTGCCGGTTTTGCTTTTATTATTAGATGTATTCTTATAATCAGTCTGGTAAAACCCGGTGCCTTTGAAAATCGGTCCGGCACCAGCCCCTATCAGCCGTTTCAGTTCGCCTTTACATTTGGGGCATTTTTTGAGCGGTTCATCTTTCATTGACTGGAAGAATTCGAAAGAGTAACCGCAACTGTTACATTTATAATCGTATGTTGGCACGTTTCACCTTTAATTTTTTAATTTGAGTGTGAAACTTAATGAATATCAAGAAAAATTTCCATAATTTTACAAACAAAATAAGCAGTTATATAAGTTAGAGCTAAAAATGAAGTTTATAAGATTCTATACGTTATTAATCTTTACCTGGATATGTTTTATACTTCCCGGGTGTTTAAATTATGAACAGGAGGTTAGTTTTTATCCTGATGGTTCCGGTACAATGAGAATAAGCTATTGGATGAGTCTACCCGATACTTTAAAACTTGAAGTACTAAACCAGGTGGGGTTATTTAACCGGGATTCTATAACAAACCAGTTCTCGTCTTCATATTCAAATGTAGAGAATGTAACCGTATATACTGATACTACCGATAGTACAATTCATGCCTCTATACAATTAAGTTTTACGCACATCGATTCATTAAATAACACAAGACCATTTTCCGAAGCGAATTTTTCTCTTAAGGATGGGGCAGCCGGGCAGAAGATTTTTTCGCAGTTCATTCCGCCTGTAGCTACAGGATTTGGTTTTGACGGCTCTGATTTCCAGGTAAAATATATTTATGATTTTCCCGGTGAGATTATTACTCACAATGCTCATTCTGCCGGCAAACGGAAACTGGAATGGAATTATTCACTTGCCGAACTTGGAAGGGGTAAGACTATCTCGGTTACTTACAGACCTTTCAAATTGAAAGAAACTCCATTGTGGATTTATATTGTGTCGGGTGCCGTACTTGTTGTGGTTATTATCTTCTTGTTAAGGAAGAAAAAAAGTTGGTAACTTTATTAACTGTTTTATTGATTTAACCTGTGTCATTCTTTATATTTGCATCTTATTTTTAGATAAGAATCTTAAAAGCAGTAAATGGAATATAATTTTAAAGTCTTTTCCGGAAGTTCCAACCGGTCTTTAGCACAAAAAATTGTAGAAAAGATTGGTATTGAACTCGGACAACTTGAGTTGAAAAGATTCAGTGATGGTGAGATTTGGGTAAAATATGGTGAGAACATTAGGGGTTCCGATATTTTTATCATTCAGCCAACCTGCCCTCCTTCAGATAATCTTATGGAATTGCTCATCATGGTTGATGCTGCAAAAAGAGCATCCGCGAATAGTATTACAGCGGTTATTCCATATTTTGGGTATGCGAGGCAGGATAGAAAAGACCAGCCGCGTGTATCGATTACGGCAAAACTGGTAGCCAATTTGATAACTGTAGCGGGTGCCGACCGTGTAATGACTATGGATTTGCACGCTCACCAGATTCAGGGCTTTTTCGATATTCCATTTGACCATTTATACGGTTCTTCGGTTTTTATGAATATAATTTCCGAACTGAGCGATAATATTGCTATTGTATCCCCAGATGTTGGTGGAATTAAAATGGCAAGGTCTTACGCTAAGAGGCTGCACGCTAACTTAGTTGTTATTGATAAGCGTAGACCGAAACAAAATTTTACTGAGGTTGTTAATATTATCGGTGATGTTGACGGGAAAGATGTTCTGCTTGTTGATGATTTGGTTGATACTGCAGGAACATTTGTAGGCGCAATTGATGCGTTGAAAGCAAAAGGAGCAAAAAGAGTTTTTGGTGCTGTTACTCACCCTATACTTTCCGGTCCGGCAATAGAAAGAATCAACAATTCTTGTCTGGAAAAACTTTTTGTTTCCGATTCTATTCCTTTACCCGAAGATAAAAAATCGGAAAAAATTACAGTTGTTACGGCTTCAGACCTTTTTGCCGAAGCAATTATAAGAACTAACAAAAATGAATCAATTAGTTCGCTATTTGATGTTGATAAAGGATAAATTTAGTGTACATTAGGAGAAATAATGGAAAAAGTAGTATTAAAAGCAAAAAAAAGAACAGAGTTTTCTAAATCATATCTTACCAAGCTGAGAAATTCCGGCTCGGTTCCTGGTGTTTTCTATTTGAGAACCACCGACCCGATCGCTATTGAAGTACCGGAAAATTCAATTAATCAGTTTGTATTCACTTCCGAAACCCATTTAATCGATCTTAAACTTGATGACGGAAGCGAATTTGAATGCATTCTGAAAGATACCCAGTTTGACCCTGTTACCGATAAAGTAATTCATTTCGATTTACTCGGTATTATTAGAGGAGAAAAAATTCAACTTGAAGTTCCTGTTTTATTTACAGGCAATCCGGTAGGAGTTCGCGAAGGTGGGGTATTAAATGAATTAGTTCACAAACTTGAAATTGAATGCTTACCGCGTAACATTCCAGAAAATGTTACAATTGATATTTCCAACCTGAAAATCGGTGATTCGATACAAGTGAAAGATGTTACAGTAGAAAATTTCGAGATATTGAACGCACCGGAATCGGTTATTGTTAGTATAGCTTCACCTAAGGGTGCTAAAGAATCAGAAGATGTTTCTGCTGCAGAAATAAAAGAACCGGAAGTGATTTCTAAAGGTAAGGAAAAAGAAGAATAACAGTTGAAAGCAATTTTTGGGATAGGCAACCCCGGAACTAATTATAGGCTAAACCGCCATAATGTAGGGGTTGCTTTTTTAGACTATTTATCTAATTATTTCTCAAACGAATTCTCCCCTTCGAAAGGGGATTATTATTTTTTTGAAGGGAAGATAGACAATTCTCCCTTCGTCTTGATCAAACCCTCCACTTTCGTCAATCTTAGCGGAAATGTTGTTAAGCAGGTTTTTGAACATTACAATCTTTCCAACGAAGATCTACTCGTTGTTTATGATGATGTAAATCTTGAACCGGGAAGCATTAAAGTTAAATTAAACGGTGGCGACGGAGGTCATAATGGCGTTCATTCCATTATTTACCACCTTAATGACGAAAAATTTCCCAGAATAAGAATTGGCATTGGAAAAAACTTTAAACCCGGTGAAATGGCTTTGTATGTACTCAGTAATTTTTCTGAATCCGAGACAGAAACCATTAAACCGGCTTTTGAACTTTGTAAAGATCTATGTATTGCATTTATTACCGGCGGTGAAAAAAGAATGCTCGAAGTATTTAGTCAAAGCCGGATTATTAAAAATAATAAACCTAAAGTAGAACAATAATCATTAATTCAATAGCTTTTTCCGGAGGGTAAAGTGGATATACTTATTTATTTAATTCCAGTATTTGGAATTCTTGCACTTTTTTACACATTCTTTAAGTCTGCGTGGATTACTAAATTAGATGCTGGAACCGACGAAATGAAAAAAATTGCAGGGCATATTGCCGAAGGAGCTATGGCATTCCTGAAGGCTGAATATAAAGTCCTTTCAATTTTTGTGATTTCAGTTGCTATTCTTTTAGCACTTTCTGCCGACTCAAATAATTCCCACCCATTGATAGCAGTTTCATTTATTACAGGTGCTTTCTGTTCGGCTCTTGCGGGATTTATAGGAATGAAAACAGCTACACGCGCAAATGTTCGTACTACTAATGCTGCAATTAAAAGTCTTGATAAAGCTCTGATGGTCGCTTTTGCCGGAGGCTCTGTAATGGGATTAGGAGTTGTTGGACTTGGAGTTATAGGATTAAGTGTTCTATTCATTATTTATGCAAATCTTTTTGGTACATCTTCCGTAGAAGATTTGAACCGGGTAATAACAATTTTAACCGGCTTCTCGTTCGGAGCTTCTTCGATTGCACTTTTTGCACGCGTTGGAGGCGGAATTTATACAAAAGCTGCCGATGTCGGTGCTGATTTAGTTGGAAAAGTTGAAGCCGGGATCCCGGAAGATCACCCGCTTAACCCCGCTACAATAGCCGACAATGTCGGCGATAATGTAGGTGATGTCGCAGGTATGGGTGCAGATCTTTTTGAATCTTACGTAGGTGCGATTATCGGAACAATGGTGCTCGGTACAGTGTTCTTTAATGTCCCGGAATTTGCAGATAAATTTAATGGAATGGGAGCAATTATTCTACCTCTTGTAATCGCTTCTATCGGGATTGTGATGTCTATAATAGGAACTTTTTTTGTAAGAACTAAAGAGGGGGGCAATCCTCAAAGAGCTTTAAATATGGGAGAATTCGGGTCTTCAATCTTAATGATTATCTCTCTCTGGTTTATCATTAAATGGATGCTGCCGGAATCATGGACTTTTGTTGATCCTTTGTACATAAGTGCAACCGGTGAAGCTCTGGTAAGAGAATTAACATCCACCGGAGTTTTTATCGCCACCGCTTCCGGATTAATTGCAGGCGTGTTAATAGGTCTTGTTACGGAGTTTCATACCGGGACGCATTATTCACCTGTTAAGGGAATTGTAGAACAATCAGTTACAGGTACCGCAACAAATATTATAGCAGGTTTAAGTGTAGGAATGCTTTCAACAACAATCCCGATTCTTATTATCGCATTCTCGATTATCATCTCTTTTCATTTTGGAGGATTATATGGAATAGCGATTTCTGCAGTCGGTATGCTTTCAA
>DAIRET010000223.1:0-4257 GCA_036795455.1 Ignavibacteriaceae bacterium | reverse complement strand
ATATTTGCTGTAAGATTACCGGAAAGACCCAAATCGTTAATTGCTTTAAATAAACCGGTACTTATTGTAGTTCCTGTTAAGGTAGGATAATCACCACCAACACCAACAGTTACAGTTCCGCTTAACCCACCGAGTATTTGTCTGTTTCCAGCAGGATCTGTTACGGATGGATTTCTTGTCGGATTGCCGCTTTCATTTGTCGTGAAAGATTCACAAGTCCCATCCACATATTGATCTGTAGTAGTTGCACTACCGCTGATATCGTAAACAAGCCAAAAGCTGTGAACTCCATTTTCTCCAAGTGCCTGGGAGCCGTTAAAAACAAGACTTCCGCTTGGATTATTGATTGCCGAACCGAATTGAGTAGTTGTTGCAAAGGCATCGGTATTTGTATAGTAAACTCTGGCTGCAGTTAAATTTCCAACTGTTGTAGTTCCTGTAGTTGTAAATGTAATCGAAGTTACAGAAAATGGTAAAACCCAGCCGGAGGTAGAAATTTTAAGTCTTACGATTTGTTGATTTGTCTGTCCTTTTAATACAAAATTGGTGGTAGCCTGCTCGGTTGTTGAACTACTGTATGCCATTGTTTGCAGTGTCCATGTGTAAATTGTACCATTCGCCGGGCGGGCTGCTTGACTAAAAGTCATTTTTGCGTCCACTGTTTGACCATAGGTAGGAGATCCCCAATCGCTAGTTGTTAAATTGAAAAATTCACCCGTTGATTTCCCCCCTAAACCAACTTCAACATATGAACTTGAAGATGTTGCTGAAGAAGGACCATAGATAATCTCGATTTTATTGGATGTTTCATGTAACCTAATCTGAAAGTTGATTAAATCACTTACTCCATCATTACCGTATCTTCTCCATCCCTTAAACTGGACAACTAAAATCCTATTAGGGTTTGAACCTAAAGTAGAATAACTAATCGCAGGTGTATATCCACTCCCTAAATGTACAATATCCTGCCCAAATGCAACTATTCTATTCCTCAACCTGGAAGGAGAAATTGTGCTCGAATAACTAATTGGAGTTGAAAGTGTGCTAGAAACATTAATTCCATCCGTTTCTGTACCTAACCCGATGAATCCGTTAGAATTTACTCCAAATCTGGTAAATTCTTCTCCGTTGAAATAAAAATTAAATCCAATGGAATAACCGGGTCCTGTTGGTCCGGTACCCCCGTTTGTAAGCTGAAAATCATCGCCCCCACTTTCAGTTAATACTGTTGGGCTACTTAACTCGGAGTAAGCTAAGGAATTATACGATGCTGAAAAACTGTAATAGGATTGCATTGTTGTCTGTGCGTTTAGCAAACTCGCCCCAAACAGAAGGATAAAAAGAAGTGGGATTTGAAATGAGCGTATCATTTTATGAACTCCTTTAGTATAGAAACCAAAAATTGAGATTTATGAATTATTTTTCGGGAAAATCTTCTAATAACCGTGATACTTCCACGCTTTAACTATTGAATTCTTTTATTTTAACTCTAAAGTTAGCCGCAATAAAAAATATTTATTCCCTTAAGTCAATAGCGCTGCTTTCCCAAAACGTGTTGTAAGAAGGAAAGTAAGGTGCTTATGTTGAAATCTTAAGCTGATTTACGTTGTGAAAGGTATTCTGAAGGAGATTTCCCTGTTATCTCTTTAAAAACCCGATTAAAGGTTGAGCGTGAGTTAAATCCTACTTTAGTATAAAGATTCTCTATATTTATTTCTTTTTCCGAATCCATTATCTGTAGCGAGGCAGTAACTCTATATTCGTTAATAAACTGGTGAAAATTTTTGTTGTAAGTCGAGTTAATAACATTCGAGATTTTTCTTGCCTGAATATGAATTCTTTTTGAGAAGATTTCGAGCGTTAAATTGGGATCAAGGTATAACTTTGATTCGCCCAAAAAATACTCTATTGTCTTTTTAATTTCCATCTTTTCCGTTTCAGAAAACACCGTCTTTGTTACAAGTTCTCTTCTTGATTCTTCAATTTTGGAAGAAAAACGTTCAAGACGTGATTGAACTATTATTATTGTCTGATTGAATAATACATACATCCCGAATAAAACAAATAAAAGTGTTAATACCATTTCTATTAAACGAATCTCATATACCGAGATTGGTAAACCGATACTTACTATTAATAACAATATTTCAAAAACTATTACACCTACTATATAAATAAGTATTAAACGAACAATTAGTAGGTTCGTTGATTGAGAATACGTTCTTTTCTTTGCTACATTTGTTAATAGGAATGTTACTACTATAAAAAAAACCGTTTGAACATAATATGCCGGAATTATAACCATCCTAAAAATAGAAAATGCGATGAAAGATTCTTTTGATTCACTTATATGTAATTCAACAAAAGCTAATTTCTCATCAATTGAAAGGGGATAAAAAATAATTGATATTGCCAATAAGACAATAAACGGGAAAATAAGGTATACAATTAAAGGTGGTCTATTACGATCCTGTCCGTTAAATATAAGATCCCTTGAATAAACGTAGATTGTCGGATAAATTGCAAAATATATAAAATAAACAATCGGATAAAGATAAACTGCAAATGGAAAATCTAACTCAATTAGTTCATCAATTAATACCAGAGTAAGCACCATACCTAAAGCTAACTTAAGGTATATCTTTGGTTTCTCCATAATTGTATCTATTCTGAAAATAATCAACAAAAACAATGCTATTAAAGAGATTATTACAATAGATACTAAATCCAATGCGGAAATGGATAATAAAACACTGCCCGGTAACATATAAAATAAACTCTATTAACTTGGTTTCAGACTATTTTTACACACGCCCGAAAGATAATGATTGGAAATGAGATAAAAACCTGTTTTTTTCCTCTTTGCTTTGAGACACACATATTTCGATTCCAAACAATTTTTGCGTCGAAAAATTAAACACAATAAACCAAGTACATTCTTACCTGAACACTCAATAAAAACATGATAAAAAAAATCGTATTGAAGAACCGGTTAAATGATCGCTGATCTAAATAGTAATTCTAAATGGATTATCATATCTAAAATCTTAAAAAAATGAGACCCGCTGATTCATAAAAACCTGCCCAAAACTGCGGGCAGGTTTAAGTGCTTTTCTTTAAGATGAAATTATTTTCGAATTATTTTCAACAATTCTTCTGTCTTTTCTTTCATTAATTGTTTGTTTTTACGGCTTTCAACATTCAACCGTAAAATCGGTTCTGTGTTGGACATTCTTAAATTAAAACGCCATTCCGGATACTCAACACAAACTCCATCCGTGTAGTCTTTTTTTCCATCGGAATAAATTGATTCGATTTCTTTTATTTTTCCAGCAGGGTCATTAATCGTAGAGTTAATTTCACCTGAACACGGATAATCTTCCATCATTTCACCGACAAGTTGGGACAATGTTTTATTTTCTTCGCTCATCAGTTGCATAACAAGTAAAAACGGGATGATTCCGCTGTCAGAGAATGCATTTTCTCTAAAATAATGGTGTGCCGACATTTCACCGCCGTAAATCGAGTTTACTTCTCTCATCTTTTCTTTTATAAACGCATGACCGCTTTTGGATTGAACCGGAATACCGCCGTTATTTTCTACTATTTCGATTGTATTCCAGATAAGGCGTGGATCGTGTACGATTTTTCCACCCGGGTTCTTCCTTAAAATTGATTTTGCGAGTAAACCGACAATGTAGTAACCTTCAATAAACGTCCCATTCTCATCAAAAAAGAAACATCTGTCGTAATCACCGTCCCATGCAACACCAAGGTCTGCTTTGTTGTTTACAAGCGCATCAATCGTTGGTTTACGGTTTTCTTCAAGCATTGGATTCGGAACACCGTTAGGAAAACTTGAATCCGGTTCAAAAAAGACTTTAATCATTTTTATCGGCAATATGTTTTCCAATTTATTCAATGCAGGACCGACACACCCGTTGCCGGCATTTACAACAACCTTTAGCTGCTTGATTTTTGAAACATCATAAAATTTTTCCAGGTTTTTAATGAAGTCATCTGAAATATCTTTATTAACAACTTTCCCTTTTGATTCGCTTACAGGGAGGAAATCTTCCGATAATATAATTTTTTCGATTTCATTCAACCCGGAGTCATAACTAACCGGAACAGAATCCCTTTTAACGAATTTCATCCCGTTATATTCAGGCGGGTTATGGCTTGCGGTTATCATTATTCCGCCGTCAACTTTCAGATATGAAGTTGCGAAATAAATCATTTCAGTACCGCATAAAC
>DAIRET010000222.1:0-4277 GCA_036795455.1 Ignavibacteriaceae bacterium | reverse complement strand
CCTTTGAAATTTATATTGTGCCCCAGACAGCAGACAACCGAATCACAATCCTTTAAAAGCTCTTTAATTTTATCATTCTCAAATTCACTTATATTCCCTTTTACTATTTCAACATTCTTATCGTCAAATATTTGAGACGGGAGTATTGCATTCTCCCTAACAACTGCTCGAACTTGAATATCCCTTTTTGCAAGCTGATGAACAACTAATTTACCTGTTGCCCCGCTTGCTCCTAAAACTAATACTTTCATAATTCTTTCATGTTTAATTAATTTCTAATTATTCCAACTGCTAATTTTTTACCATAAATCCTCCGCGTCTCTGCGTTGAGAAAAAAGAGTCTAAACGCAGAGTCGCTGAGACGCTGAGAAGTTCTCTAAACTAACAACAGAATACTAAGTTTGTTCTTCACCCTATTATCCACTAATGTGTTGTTTATTAAACGATAGCATAAGGTTACACGAATCTATTTTCTATTGAATCTGAATCTTCCCTTTGTCAATACTTACAACAAAGTTATTCCCCAAAATCCCGGATGGATATTGGGTAGTACGATTTCTATTATCTTTCGCTTTGAAGTATAGCTTTACCTCTTTACTATTCGGTTTAATATCAAACACTGCGGAGAAAAAATCAGTATCTATTAATGTCATTTTTATTACGGTGCTGAATGATTGACTTTCTTCAAGAATATGTAACTCAACACTGGAAGCATCTACTCCGAAACTACTAAAAACATAAATTTTAATTTCAAGTTTACCGGCACTAAAATTTATTTCGGGAGTATTGGAGAATGCTGGTCCGAAATAGCTCACCGCTTTTTCTGCATCGGGGATACCATACCCATACAATGAATCGGGTGCACTTGACTTTGAAGATGTATTTTTAATCGCTTCGATAACTTCAAATGGAGATAAATCCGGGTGTGTTGATAAAACAAGTGCGGCTATTCCGGCTGCAATCGGTGCGGATAATGAAGTCCCATGATTCCATCCGAATTCAGGTTTCATTTTCGGTAAATAATTTGCATTCCACACCCCTTCTCCGGGCGTAACAATATCCGGTTTAATTCTTCCATCAACTGTCGGTCCACATGAACTAAAAAAAGAATGGAAAAGATTTTTATCAATTGAGCCGGCTGTTAAAACATTGAACCCGTCACCTGGAGGTTCAATTATCCGCCACTCGTTTTCATAATTATTCCCCGCAGAGCAACAGTAAACAACTCCTTCTTTAACAAGACTGTCCGCTGTTTTTGTTATAGTTGCAACATTCCCGTTCATTTGAGAGGGATAATAACAATCGGCATCATCAAACTTATTAAAACTAAGTGATGTTGTTATTACGTTACATCCCCTTTCGTATAACCATTTGGATGCTTTGACTGCATTAATTTCTTCTTCAGCTAATCTTGCCGAAGAAATATCTGTTTTTGCCAAAAAGTATTCCGCTCCGTAAGCTATTCCTATTAGCTCATTCACTTTGTAACCTCCGACAACCGAGAATACATTTGTCCCGTGATCTACGCCCCCGGGATGATTTCGGTCGAATACATTTGATTCTTCCGTTACAAAGTCATACTGACTAATTATTTTTGTTTTTTCGAATGCCGGATGGGATGTATTAAAACCGGCGTCTATTATACCAATTTTAATTCTCTCTCCTGTAATTCCGTATCTGTGAAGACGAACTGTATTCACTATCTCGTTCTGTCTTAGCGAGCTGCCGTATAAGTATGCCTCGGATTTTTTGTTCCTCTCTAATACAATCCACAAAATGATTGATATGACTACAATAGCTAATATAATTACCCGGATACTTTTCATTTCTCATACATCAATTGAAGTGTAACGGTTGCATCTATTAATAAATAGGTGAAACGAATAAATCTTACAGCAGCAGACAAAGCAGTATTCCTTCTTTCTTTTTCACTTACACCGTTTAAAGTCCTCTTTGTTCCAAATGCTATTTTTTTTTCACAAACCCTTTGCGTCTCCGAGAAAAAAGAGGGCTTAAACGCAGAGTCGCTGAGACGCAGAGAAGTTCTCCAAACTTAACCGATAAAATCAACAGGGTTTTTTCTCTTGCCTGCCCTTTGGGTTTACCCATCCGGCTAACGAACTTTTAATATCGGCTAAAAACCCTTTACGACTCTGCGTCTTTACAATTCTATTAACTACCGGTAATTCAACAAAGTTTTTTCTATTATCTGCAAACGTTTAATGTGTGTCATATATCCTTTTATTTTATTATCACATGCGTGTTAAAATAGTTTTCTATAAATTCTTCACTTTCCGATTGATGACTCAATTCTCCTTTATACCCTTTTTCTTTTGCGATAGCAACTATCCTGCCCTGGTTATTCATTAAAACATTCGGAATGTATTCGGAAACCGGGTCTTGATAAGCCTCGATAGGTGAAATTATCCTGCCGTTATTTTTTCTGATATGGTCAATTAGGTCATCAATAAAAAGGGCGGCTAAATCATTTTCATGTAACAGTAAAACATGCGCAGGTGAACGCCCTAATACCTTTTGGGCTAAGCTGTCATAAAACTTTATTCCATCCCACATAATATCAACATACATTTTTTTCAATTTTTCATAATCAATCTTCTTCTGTTCCTTTATCCCTTCTTTCAACAAAAAATCGATATACCAATCATATGTATCAATTGTAACGTAACCATTCATGTAATTCATAGAAGCGATAGCATTTCTAACACTATCTCTTTTCCCTGTTGTGTTCCCTTCGTGAAGATAAGGGAATCGAAACAATTTAGTGTATGTCTTATATTTATTAAGGATACTGTCCGCATGAGCTATATCAGCTATATATTCTGCCGCACTAATTTTATCCAAAGACTTATGCGAATATGTATGGTTCGCTATTAAATGCCCCGCTTCGGAGTACATTTTAATCCTTGCATCACCGGCAGAATCAATTGCTCTTCCCACACAAAAGAATATGACTGTATCTACGTTTTCTTTCTTTAATTTTTCAAGAAGTATTTGAGCCCTTTCAGAGCCGGAAAATAGGATACCCTTACCTCTCGGAACATCGTCAAAAGATAACGCAACACTTTGTGAATACCCGCTTATTGTTAATAACAATGAAATGGAAAACATAAAAAAGAATCTCAAGTTTTAACCTCAAATAGATTTAGTGATTTTTTTAGAATTTAAATATTCGCCGTTGAATGTTGGTGTTTCGGTTACATAAAATAGTGCCGCTGACCGGCAACACAAACTTTTTACACTCATTAGTCTATTATTTCTATTTTTAGATTAACGCTTCTACTAATGGATATTTTACCCGATATATCTTCATTTGAATTTCCACTTCCAGTATTTGTTGTTGCGTTAAAAGGATTCGGATACGATTCAAATTGATTTAATTCTTTTATTTGAATAATCCTACCGGGTTTAACCCCCATACTTTTTGCGATGTACTCTGCTTTTTCTTTAGCTGCATGAACCGCATTAATTGTTGCTTCTTTGTGATACTTCAAAAAATCAGAGAGACCGTAATGTGAACCGGAAATCTCATATAACTTGTTTTTTGACAGAGCATTTATAAAAGAGTAATAATCACTCATATTTTTCAATTTAATTGTGGCATTAATTTGTGCATAATAGCCAATCTGTTTTCGCTCTTCTCTTGTATATGAATACTCTTTCCCAAATTTTATCGGGGACAATTCCCATGAATCTTTTGAAATGTTGAAGTCATTTAAAATATTAACAAGTTCATCGGAGGCTTTAATGTTTATTTGTTTACTTTCTTCCAAAGTACCGGCAACGTTTCTAATACTAATTGAAAAATTAATATAATCAGCTTGAGCGGTTACCTCGGCGGTTCCGTTGACGTCGATAAACCGCGGCAACTCCTGCGTATAAATTGATGTTGTGTAAATCAATAACATCAGGGCAACTATTTTTTTCATTGTTTAATCCTATTTTTAATTCGCATATAACTGAATTGTTTTTTCACTAACCGGGTATTAACCTGAGCTAAATTTGACCGTATCTCTCTTATTCCCGCACATAATACAAAGTTCACGATGGACACAAATAATGTTTCCGCATTTTGAACATGTCCATTTTTGTTTTTCATTTTTAATAAAATTTCGGATGCCGCTCTCTTTAATGCTGTTTAGATTCTCAATCATACTCATACCGTATTTATTTCTATACCGCTTATCAAGATTCTTAATTAGACTACAAGGATACTTCGGACAACTAAAACAAAACTTGGATTTAACCGCCGGTAACAT
>DAIRET010000221.1:0-4281 GCA_036795455.1 Ignavibacteriaceae bacterium | reverse complement strand
AAGGAGTTATTATCAAGGATAAAAAGAGATTTTAGGAGAAGTGAACGGGAAATAGTCGATTATTTGAAGAAATACTATCCCGATTTAAATGATTCTATGCTAAGGAAATGGGAAAAAGAAAAATCGCTTGAGATGAGAGTAATCGACAGTGAAAGGAAGTATTTCGCTAATTCCGGTCCGAATTTATTCAGAATTAATAAAGCGGAAAAAAAAGTAAAAGAAAAAGTTGATGGAATTGCGGAGAATAAACTTGAAGAGTTTTTGAAAATGCACATCCCTGCTGTAGCTAATGAAGCAAATCAGCAAAATGTTCCCGTAGTTCATCCTGTTAAAATGAATGTAAAATATAATCTTACGGTAGATGCAGACGCGGTTCCAAGTGGGGAAGTTATTCGTTGCTGGCTGCCGTTTCCAAGAGAAGGACATGAAAGACAACGGGATATTAAATTTAATAAAGTGAACACACCGGAGTATGTAATAGCCGACAATAATAACATTCAAAGAACTGTGTATCTTGAAAAAACTGCTGTTGCAGGAGAGCCGACTGTTTTCGAAATGGAATTTGAATACACTGCATGTGCGTATTCCAATAAATTGAATTTTGATGAGCAATTGACAATTACAATTAATGACCGGTTGAAAAAATATATCGCCGAGAGACCTCCGCATATAGTTTTTACGGATAATATTAAAGAACTATCCACTAAGATAATCGGTAAAGAAAAAAATCCATTGAAAAAGGCAAAACTAATTTTTGAATGGATTGATAAAAATATCCCATGGGCAAGCGCACTGGAGTATTCAACTATCCCGAACATTTCATCCTATTGTTACGAAAACATGCATGGAGATTGCGGAATTCAATCATTGCTGTTTATGACTTTATGCCGTTACAATGGTATTCCGGCTAAATGGCAAAGCGGGTGGATGATGCACCCCAGCGGAATTAATCTTCATGATTGGTGCGAAATTTATTTTGACAAATACGGCTGGCTGCCGGTTGACCAATCTTTCGGGATGAAAGATTTTGTTGAAGATGAACTGAAGTATTTCTATCTTGGCAGTACGGATTCCTACAGACTAATTGTAAATGATGATTATTCTGCTCCTTTGTTTCCGTACAAAATCTATCCCCGCAGTGAAACTGTCGATTTTCAACGTGGAGAAGTTGAATGGAAGGGCGGGAATCTTTATTTCGATAAATGGGATTATAACATGAAAGTTACTTATTTAACTGAAGATGAAATGGAAAAATAATTGCATTTGTCATACTCAAAAATTTTGTGAAGTTTACTTTTAATTTATGTATAAAATGAGGTTATAATGAGATCGTTGCTTTTCGTAGTTTTGGTTTTATTTCAACTGGGTTATGCTCAGGACGAAAAATATTTTGATTCTCCTTTCGGAATGGGGGGCGGATTTACACCCGGCTGGTTTATCCCTAATTTTGATGCAGTAAACAATAATCTTGCTTCATTCGGCACTTCCGAACTCTCAAATTCAGGCTTTTTTGCTACCGGTGGGTCAGGCTTTGTGTATATCGGCTTTATTCCTAATCTTAGAGTTGGAGGAATGGGGATTGGAGGTTCAACTACACAAACCGGTGTAAAAGATGGATATAAAAGAGAAGTTGTATATTCTTCGGGTTTCGGAGGTTTAACGGTTGAATATACGCTCCCGTTCGTTAGAGATTTCGGCATTTCTGTCGGTGCAATAATTGGCGGCGGTGGAACCACTATTGAAATCTACCGTAATAAAGGGACATTTAACTGGAATGACATCTGGAATGAAGCAGGAAATTCACTGAACAATACGGGAAATATAAGCAGAAAATTACATAATTATTATTTTATGTTTGCACCTACGCTGAATATTGACATTCCTGTATACAGAATTTTTGCTTTTAGAGTTGGTGCCGGTTATAGTTTAACATTTAATAAAAACTGGACAGTTGATAACGATAACGATTTGTTTAATGTTCCATCCGACCTTTCGAGCAACCAGTTTTTTATTCAAACCGGTATTTTTGTCGGATTTTTCTCTTATTAAGAGGTATTTATGAAGAGTATTTTAGTTACTGGCGGCGCCGGTTTTATAGGTAGTAATTATATTAATCATATTTTAAAAGAGCGGGAAGATTACTTTATCGTTAATCTCGATAAACTGACTTATGCAGGTAATCTTGAAAACCTGAAAGAGTCGGAAAATAACCCGAACTATGTATTTGTTAAAGGAGATATCACAAATTCGGAACTTGTAGATTACCTGTTCCGGAAATATAAAATCAAGTATGTAATCAATTTTGCAGCTGAATCTCATGTGGATAGAAGCATTTTAGGCTCGTATGTCTTTTTTAAGACAAATGTAATCGGTACAAACGTACTGCTTGAAATTGCTAAAAAGTGGAATGTTGAAAAATTTCTTCAAGTTTCAACCGACGAAGTATACGGAAGTCTTGGTACGGAAGGACTATTTACTGAACAAACACCTATTTCACCTAATAGCCCGTATTCTTCAAGTAAAGCTTCATCGGATTTGATGGCACTCTCATTTTATCACACATTCGGGTTACCGGTTGTTGTTACACGGTGCTCAAATAATTACGGACCTTTCCAATTCCCCGAAAAACTCATTCCTTTGATGATTGCTAACTCAATACAATAAAAAATTACCCGTTTATGGCGATGGGATGAATGTGCGGGATTGGATTTATGTTATTGATCATAATATTGCAATTAATCTCGTGTTTGAACAGGGTAGGGTTGGTGAAGTGTATAATATAGGTGCAAGTAATGAAATGCCTAATTTGAAAATCATCAAGTTAATCTTAAATCATCTTAACAAAAGCGAAGAACTAATAGAATTTGTTAAAGACAGACCCGGTCACGATAGAAGGTATGCAATTGATTCATCAAAAATCCAAAAAGAACTTGGCTGGAAACCGAAATACTCGTTTGAATCAGCTATTGCTGAAACAATTGAATGGTATCTCAGAAACAAAGACTGGTGGGATAGAATTATTACCGGTGAATATCAGAAATACTACGATATGCAGTATAAAGAACGACTTAGAACGTAAGTTTAATCATTACAAGGAATTAAAATGAATTTTGTATTAAAACCACTTTTCATAACGCTATTTATTGTTTTAACAGTTATGGGGCAGAAAGAATCCTCAACTTTGCCATCCCCGTTGGAAAGCTCAATGATGATAAGTGTTACAGTCGGAGGAGCTTTTGTTGTTACGGGCTCATTCCCGGCATCCATTACGGAAAGAGTTGACCAATTTATAACAAGAATTTATGCCCAGGCGGTACAGAGTTTTAATAAAGATGTCCCCCAAAAGAGAAGGGAAGCCTTTTTCGGAGGTGTAAATCTTAGTGATGAAGAAATGAATTTATTCGAGTTCTCACAAAGGGGAATTACACTTATCCGAAGCAATGGTGAAAAATTTATAATTGATTTGGCGAAATTTAGGCTTAACGGAGATTTTACCAATAATCCTTACTTGAAAAATGATGATGTGATAATTTTCCCGGTACTGCAATTAGAAAAAAACTTTTTCTCAATCGAAGGAGCGGTAAATCAACCGGGATTATATCAATATGTGTCGGGGGATAGATTATCCGATGCGTTGGAATTAGCAATGGGGATTAATCCCGCCTATGAGAATGTCTCGGAAGTTTCAATTAGCCGGTTAAGCTACGACGGTGAAAATGAGGAAATATTCAAATTCAAAATAACCGATAACCCCCCATTGAATGTGGGAGATAGAATTATGGTTTTATCGGAAGAAACCGAAAGAAAAGACTTTAAAGTTTATCTAATGGGGGAGGTAAACAAACCTGGATATGTTTTTATAACAAAAAATAATACTACGCTAAAAGATGTAATTAAAAGAGCCGGGGGATTTAAGTCCGGCGCCGATTTAAGCCGCGCAGAGTTGATTAGAGGAGTTAATGTATTTAAAAACATTCTCTTTACAGAAGAATTTGAAAATATGATGATGATGCGTATGGCAAATATTACAGATGAGGACTCGTTATCCTTCACAATTGATAATAAACTTAGATTTGCAAGGGGGAACGGCATAATTGATTTTCATTCAATATTGGATGAAAACAGCAATGAAGGGAATTTTATAGTTAAAGATGGCGATGTAATTTTTATCCCGGAGAGGCTAAACCTTGTTTACGTTTTCGGACAGGTGAAAAAACCCGGATATATTGATTACATGCAGGGAGAACCATATAGCTATTACATAGATAAAGCTGATGCTAA
>DAIRET010000220.1:0-4298 GCA_036795455.1 Ignavibacteriaceae bacterium | reverse complement strand
TCTCGGTGTAAGAGAAGATTTAAGAGATAAAATAAATTCTGACGGTCATAAGATTAGAATTTATGTCCCGTTCGGGGAGCAATGGTATAAGTATTCTATCAGAAGGATGAAAGAAAACCCGAATGTAGCCGGTCAAATTGCAAAAGCTATTTTGTTATTCAGATGAATATTCTTGGTATTGAAAGTTCCTGCGATGAAACTTCCGTTGCTATTTTTTCCGATGAAGTGATAAATGCAAACCTTGTTTCTTCGCAGGATTTTCATGTAAAATACGGCGGTGTAGTTCCTGAATTATCAAGCCGAGCACATATCGAAAGGATAGTTCCTCTTACAAAAGGTGCTCTTGAAAAAGCCGGGCTTCAATTAAAAGATATTGATGCAGTTGCAGCAACTGCAGGACCCGGATTAATCGGGGCTTTGCTCGTCGGCTTTACATATGCAAAAGGATTAGCATTCGCTTTGAACAAACCTTTCATACCTGTCAATCATATTGAGGGACACATTTTCTCCGGGTTCTTGATGGAAGAAAAACCTGAATTTCCACTGCTTGTGCTTGTTGTTTCTGGCGGGCATACATTATTACTTCTTGTTGAAAGTTTTACAAAAATTAAAAAACTTGGTACAACAATAGACGATGCAGCCGGAGAAGCATTTGATAAAGTAGGCAAGATGTTGGGGCTGGGTTATCCCGGTGGACCGAAAATTCAAAAGTATGCTGACGCTGGATCCCCGGATGCAATACCTTTCCCTATTGCCGATGTTAAAGGTGAATTTGATTTTTCATTCAGCGGGTTAAAAACATCAGTTTTGCGGTATCTTCAAAAGAACTACGGAATGAATTTACTTCCTCCTGTTGATGCTTTACCCGATATTTGTGCATCGTTTCAGAATGCAGTAGTAAAAGCATTGATTAGAAGCACAAAAAAAGGAATAAAAAAATATGATGTGAAAAGCCTCTCACTTGTTGGCGGTGTAGCGGCTAACTCTGCGTTAAGAAATACTGTTATCGATTTAGGAAGAAATTATAATAAGAAGGTTGTTATTCCCTCAATGTCATATTGCGGTGATAATGCCGCTATGATTGCATTTCGAGGTGCTTCTTTAATGAAAGAAGGAATTAAATTTTCACTTGAATACGATACGTTTCCCGGTTTATCTTCGGATTGGCTTTCATAAAAAAAATACTTTTAATGACCGTTAACTCACACAATCTAAATAACGACAAAAAGAAAAATCTTCCGGAAGAACAACGAACCCTTTTAAACAAACTCCGTAATAAAGTAGATAAAATTGACAATCAAATTGTTAAACTGCTGCTGAAACGTTTTAAATACAGCGTCCTAATTGGAAAAATAAAAAAAGCAGCGGGAATGGAATTTTATTCACCTGAAAGGGAAGCAAAAATAATTGAAGGGGTAAAAGAAAAAAGCAGTAACAATCTCTTCAAAAAATATTTATCATCAGTTTATGAAAGAATAATTGATGTCTCAAGGGGGCTGCAGAGAGAGAGTGATGAAAAAACAATACCTGGGACTTCTCAAATCAATTTTAAGGAACTGCTTTCAAAAAAAGAGTTTTATCTTATAATAGGAGTATTTTTTTCCCTTTGTGTTTTATTTTATTACACTTTTTTTACAGTTAATCCAATAAAGGGTGAAACCCCGGTAGTCTTTGTTATTGAGAATGGAATGCCTCTCGGTTCAATAATTGACTCACTTTATGCTAAGGGGGTTATCCCGGGAAAATTCAATATGCGAGTGGCTGCGTTTCTATACGGCGCTGAAAAAAGAATTAAAGCGGCAAGGTACAAGTTTACAGAACCAATGAGTTACCTTGACCTTCTTGATATTCTAATAGAAGGAAAAGGAGACCAGTTAAGAAAGTTGAAATTTTACAACGGGATAAGACCGCAGATACTTGCTACGAGGTTACATAGCGAAAGAATTGCAAACCGTGATTCCGTTTTGTTCTTAATCAACAATAAAGAATTTATTGAATCGCTCGGACTTGATGTTCCATCGCTTGAAGGTTATCTTCTTCCTAAAAATTATAAATTTTATGAAAACAGCAGCGCAAGGGAAGTTCTTTCAAAAATGTACTATGCACTGAATAATTTTCTTGATAAAGAAAAATTAGAACAGGCGCATAAACTTGGTTATCCGGTACATAAGGTTTTAACAATGGCTTCAATTATCGAAGGTGAAACCAACCATGTCGAAGAAATGCCGCGTATTTCGGGAGTTTATTATAATAGGTTAAGAATCGGGATGAAACTTCAGGCTGACCCGACAATCCAATATTTGCAAAAAGACGGGTATAAAAGATTAAAATTCAGCGACTTGAATGTTGATTCTCCATACAATACATATAAGTATTTCGGGCTACCACCGGGTCCGATAAATAACCCCGGAAAAGAAGCAATATTAGCTGCACTTTATCCTGAAAAACATCAATATATCTTTTTTGTTGCGGAAGGAAATACAGGCAAACACAAATTTTCTAAAACTTATTCAGAGCATCTTAGACTTGCAAGAGAGTATTACAAATGGTTAAATACACAAAAGAAAAAATAGTTCTTTACTCCGTTCTGCTCCTCTTATTTGCAGTACTGATTTATGGTTGTGCCAATCAACTTCCTCCCGGAGGAGGTGAAGTTGATACAACCCCGCCGCAGATAGTTGAAGTAATACCTGAAAACGGTACTATCAATTTTGACGACGATTATTTCGAACTGACTTTTTCGGAATATGTTGAAAAAAGGTCTTTCAAAGATGCTGTTTTCATTTCGCCTATTATAGACGGAACCCCCGAAATTAGCTGGAGCGGTAAATCGGTTAGATATTATTTCCCTGAAAAACTTAAAGAAGGGATTACTTATAATATTACCATCGGTACCGATTTAGTAGATTTCAACAACAAAAACCGGATGTCCGAATCGTTTAATCTTGCTTTTTCAACAGGTGATTTTATCGATTACGGTAGCATAAGCGGAACTGTGTATGATGAAAAACCTTCCGGTGTGATGATTTTTGCATATAGGTTCGAGGCTGATACTATTGATCCCGCAAAGCACAAACCGGATTACGTTTCGCAAGTAGGACAGAACGGTTTTTACAGATTTAATTGTCTTGCCGAAGGTACTTACCGTATTTTTGCAGTTCAGGATGAATTCAGAGATTTAATTTATCAACCGGCACAGGATAAAATCGGTGTGCCTTACCAGGATATTGTTTTGACAAGAATCGACTCTTTATTTAGAGGAATGAATTTTCAGTTGATGAGTATTGATACAGTTCCACCTCGTTTATTCAGTGCAGTAATGACTGATCAAAACCACATGCTGATAACATTCTCTGAAGAAGTTGATACTGCATCAATAAAAGCGGAAAATTTTGTTATATCAGACTCGCTCGGACAAATGCAGGTAGCTCCTCTTTATGCATTCAAAGGAAGAACGAAAGAAAAAGAATTAGTCCTCTCTTTCGAAACACTGGCAGACCCTGATAATGCACATTTAATTATTTCAAAAAATATTTCGGACAAACGTGATAATATTACTGTGGGGGATACTATTAATCTTACAAGATCGGACAAACCTGACACAGTAGTAGCTTCTATTTATTCAACATTACCTGCAAGCGGAGCTTCGGATGTCGATTTTGTTAAACCGGAGTTCTCTTTCTTTTTTGACGACGGTTTCAATTTTGGAATAATTAAAAATGAAATTACTGTTACTGACACATCAAATATACCGGTTGAGTTTTTATTATATAAACTGGATGACGCTTCATTTAAAGTAAAAGTTGAACAAACGCTTAAAGCAGATAAAGAGTATTTAATCAACTTCAATCTTAAAAATTTTGTTGATGCTGCAGGTAACAAATATGATGACTCAATTTATGTTTTTAAATTCAAAACGATTACAGGACTTGAATTCACGGGATTGTCCGGAGTAGTTAAGAATCTCGATTTTAATAAAAATCCTCTGCTGGTTCTAAAGAGTAAAGATAAATCTTCGCGTATCTATAAACAGAAGCCGGATGGAAAAGGGAATTTTGATTTTTCGAGAATAGAACCGGGTAAATACTTTTTGTATTGTTTCCTAGATGAGAATTCGAACGGGGAATACGATTACGGTTTTCCATTTCCGTATCAACACTCTGAAAATGTAAGTTATTACAGGAGTGAAATAAATCTTCCTGCTAGATGGTCTGTAACAAATTTTGAGTTCATCTTCAATGAAGAGATAAGATAGAAAGTGATTTTTAACAAATTTCTTCATTGTTGTTGAATTATTA
>DAIRET010000032.1:0-20672 GCA_036795455.1 Ignavibacteriaceae bacterium | reverse complement strand
AGGACCAACTCCGCCGGGGACTGGAGTAATAAATGAAGTCTTGGGAGAAACTGCTTCAAAATCAACATCACCGACTACTTTATAACCTTTTTTTGTTGAAGGATCATCAACTCTATTAATACCAACATCAATAACGAGTGCTCCTTCTTTAACCATGTTTTCTTTTATGAAATTGGGAATTCCTATTGCTGCTACAAGTATGTCGGCATCCAATGTAAAACGGGATAAATCACCCGCTGCGGAATGGCAAACCGTTACAACACAATTTGCGAATTCTTTCTTCTGAAGCATTATGTTTGCAATCGGTTTTCCTACAATATTGCTTCTGCCAACAACAACAAGATGCTTCCCTTTAGTTGGAATATTGTAACGTTTCAATAATTCTTGAATTCCAGCCGGTGTGCATGGAAATAAAGTTTCATTGCCTATTACAAGGTTGCCTACATTAGCCGGATGAAATCCATCCACATCCTTTTCCGGTGAAATGGCATTTATTACCTTGTTTTCGTTAATATGTTTAGGTAAAGGGAGTTGAACCAGAATACCATGAAAGTCGTTATTCTCATTGTAGCTATTAACAACCGAAATCAATTCATCTTCAGTAACTGACGCATCCAATTTTTCAATTTTAGAAAGCATCCCGATTTCATTACAGGCCTTTGCTTTACTATTCACATAAATCTGCGAAGCCGGGTTTTCTCCAACTAAAATTGCAACTAATCCAGGGACCTTTTTCCCTTCTGCTTTCAGTTTATTGATTTCAACTTTTAATTCTTCACGGATATCCGCAGCTACTTTTTTACCGTCTATTAATTGCATATTCCTTAATACTCTAATTTGTTGATTTTGTAAATTCGGGAAATAAAATCCGTTCTACTTCCACTGTTTTCCCTGTATCCGTATCAATCTTAAAAAACACGCCGCAAATATGAACATCGTTTTCTGCCGTTTCGTACTTCTGCGGGGTTTGATATAAAAACCGATTCACTGCCGCTTGCGTTTTCATACCGATAACAGAATCGTATGGTCCTGTCATTCCTACATCCGTAATATACCCTGTACCGTTTTTCAATATTTTCTCATCTGATGTTTGTACGTGGGTATGTGTACCTACAATAGCACTGACTCTTCCGTCAAGAAAATGCCCCATTGCAATTTTCTCCGCAGTTGCTTCTGCATGAAAATCAACAACAATGATTTTAGCATCATTTTTAATTTTGGATAAAGCCCATTCAGCAGCTCTAAATGGACAATCGATTTGTGCCATAAAGGTTCTTCCCTGGAGATTTACAACAGCAACTTTTCCTTTTTTTGATTCATGAATATATATTCCGTTACCGTATGCCCCTTTCGGGTAATTTAAAGGACGCAATACTCTCGGTTCAACTTTCATGTATTCCTGCGATTGGTGTTTGTCCCATGTATGATTTCCGCCCGTTACAACCGAAACGCCGAGTTTGAATAGAACTTCACCTTCCTTTTGGGTAATACCTTTACCATCGGCTACATTCTCACCGTTTACAATTAAAACGTCTACTTTATATTTTTGAATAATTCCCGGTAACCATGTCTCTACAAAGTTTAATCCCGGTTTGCCGATAATATCCCCGACAAAGAGTATATTTATTAATTCCATAACATCTGATTTTTTGAATGAAAATATATCTAAATTTGCAGTAACATAAAAGAAAACATTTTCCACGGGACTTGTGAAACCGGAATTTATTACTACTTTTGCGTAATTTTTTATCAAATTTGAAATGCACCAAAACCAGATATTAACTCAAAAGGTTGAAGATACAATTTTTACTGTTGTTGACGTTGAAACAACAGGGCTGAATCCTTCTTATAACAACATTATTGAAATCGCACTTGTGAAAGTGCTGAATAATGAAATTATTGATGTCTACTCTACCCTTGTAAATCCTGCAAGAGATATACCTTACTTCATTACCCAGTTTACAGGTATTTCAAATGATGATGTATATAACGCCCCTTTTTTTGAAGATATAGTTGATGAAATAACTTCATTCGTCGAAGGGACTGTTTTTACCGCTCACAATTTATCTTTCGATTTAAGCTTTGTTCGAAAGGAATTCCGTTTATGCGGTATTGATAATTTTAAACCTTACCAGTTATGCACATTGAAAATGGCAAGAAGACTTTACCCGGAACTAAAAAGCAAAGCTCTCGGCAAAGTTGCTAATCACCTAAGAATTATAAACCCTGAAGCCCACCGCGCAGAATCGGACGCTAAAGTAACCGCCCGGATTTTGATTAGAATGATTAATGAACTGAAATCGAATAATGGTATAAAAACGCTTGAAGAACTAATTAATTTCCAGTTTAACCCGCAATCAAGTCTTCGTAAAAAAGTATTGAATGAGAAACTAGACAACGATTTGCAATTCCTACCCGATGCACCCGGTGTTTATTATTTTTTGAATTCAAAAGAGCAGATAATTTATATCGGTAAGGCAAAATCACTAAGAGAAAGAATTAAATCATATTTCTCATCCACCGCCCCATCTAAAAGCAAAAAAATAGTTAAACAGGCAAGTAAACTTAAAACTGAAATAACAAACACCGAGTTAACAGCGCTTCTGCTTGAAGCCGAACTGATAAAGATCGTTGACCCGAAGCATAATGTCCAGTTAAAAAAGTATCATAATAAATACTTTTTACGTATCAATAAAACACATCCATTTCCTAATGCCGAAATAACAAATCACTTTGATTTTGACGGGAACGACTATTTCGGTTTGTTTATCAATAGAGTAAAAGCTGCCCAGATTAAGGAAATAATCGATAAAGCATTTATGCTAAGAGAGTGTAAAGACAAAGAATTCAATAAAGGAAGAGAATGCTTCCTCTCGGAAATTGAGAGATGCACTGCACCATGTGTAAATAGCAACAGTACGCTTTATGAAGATGAACTTAATAAAGTATACGATTTTATGTGCGGCAAAGATAAGTTTCTTTTGGAGAGATTATTACAAAAAATGAAATCATACTCTGAAACTCAAAAGTATGAAAAAGCCGCAGAGATGCGAGAACTTATAAATCTTGTACTTTCACAAATCCAGAAGTCATCACTTCTTTCGGAACCAATTAATTCCGCAAATGCGCTGATAGAGATTTCGGGAGCATTCAACAGCAAAGACTTTTGCCTGTTATTGAAAGGGAAAGCTTTCATCAAAATAAACCCGATAAGCACTACTGGTGGATTTGAAAATGCTCTGGATGATTATTTTAATGAGACAAGACAGCTTGATTTTATGCCAACCGAAGAGGACCTTGAAAAGATAAAAATAATTCTTAACTGGATTATAAAAAACCGTCATCAGGTCAGGGTGTTTTACCTGAAGAACTATACTAACAGGGAAGATCTTTACCTTGCGATGAATTCAACCGTCAATAACACTCCGGTTGAGATTCAAAGCACATTTAACATTAAAGATTTGATTAAGTAGTTTTTTTTACCATATTTGCACTATTGCAAAATAAAACCTAACTGAAGAGGACACCAATGAGCAGCGGTGATACTATAATTATTTTTTCCGAAAATGCTGAATACCAGAGTGTATACAAAGCGCTTGCTGAAGAAGTAAAACAAATTGTAAAGGTCAAAGACAAAAGCAAGTCAAGTTTATTCTCTCTATTTGAAGGGGATTACTCATTGATTATTTATGAAATACTTCACCCGGTTATGTCGGAAATTGAAGCGATTGATCAAATATCATCGGCAAGAAAAGATGTCCCAATTCTTGTGCTCTCATCATACTTTTACGATACTAAAGATATTGTATTCGGGAAAAAGATTAAAGAATTCATACTTAAACCTTTTACATTGGATCAGCTATTAAAGAGTGTAAAAGACATCATAAGAAAAGAAGAAACTATTGAAACTGTTACCGGAGAGAAAGCTGAATTAAAGGAAGAAATTTTTGAAGAAGCCTCTCTCGAAAGCAAAAAGCTATCGGTATTGATTGAAATTTCGAGAAGGTTAAATGCAAAAGAAAGCTTTGATGAATTATTCCATGACATTATAACACTATCGGCAGAAGCACTTAATGCCGAAAGAGCAACTCTCTTTTTACTCGACAAAAAAACAAACGAATTATGGTCACGTACAGGGATTGGATTAGAAGAAAAAGAGATCCGGTTCTCCGTAAAAAGCGGAATAGCGGGTGAAGCTGTTTGTACCGGGAAATCCGAAATTATTGATAACCCGTATTCCAGTCCAAAATTCAATAAAGATATAGATAAAATAACAGGTTTTAAAACAAGAAATATCCTTTGTATGCCTATCCGTAATCTGAAAGGTGAGATTATTGGTGTGTTTCAATTGCTGAATAAAAAGGATGGAAATTTTACCAAAGAAGATGAAGTTTTTCTCGGTGCATTAGCCGGAAGTACGGGTATAACACTTGAAAACTCGTTGTTACAGGAAGAATTGAAAAAGCAACTCAACCAAATTAAAACCGCATATGAAGAGATTTACATATCTCAAAATCAGATATCGAAAGAGACTAAATTAGCTACAATTTCCCAGGTATCCGGTTATTTAAATCTTTGTTTAAATGAATTAAAACTTGAAGAAAGATTGAAAAAGCTTACGGACGCAAACCCGTATGATGTAATTCTGAAGAAGGAAATCAGTAAAACAACAGAAGCGTATAACGATTTCCTGAAAAAATTCCGCGACTACTTAAATGAAAATAAGAAACTCAGCTAAATATGGACCTGGAAGAAATTAGAGAGTACTGTCTTTCAAAAGAATATGTAACCGAAAGCCTCCCGTTTGATGAAGTATCCCCTGTTTATAAAGTCGGGGATAAAATCTTCTTAATAATGAGTATTACAAACCCCGTTAGCATCAATGTTAAATGCGATCCGGAGTATGCGGTTGAGCTAAGAGAAGGATTTAGCGCGGTTCAACCAGGTTACCATATGAATAAAAAGCATTGGAATACAGTATTACTTGATGGGACAATCAAACCCTCTATGATTTATAGATTTATTGACGATTCATATAACCTCGTATTAAAAAAGAAAAAGTGTAAATGAGAATTAAATCAAAACTTACCGGTATCGGCGAAAGTATATTCGCAGTTATGACTGCTGTTGCTAAAAAGCATAATGCAATCAATCTTTCACAAGGTTTCCCGGATTTCAATTGTTCTCCCGTATTAATAGACCTTGTGAATAAATACTCAAGTGAAGGGTATAATCAATATGCACCTTTTAAAGGAGTACCTGAATTAAGAAATGAGATAGCTGACAAAACGAACATTCTGTACAATCATTTATTCGATCCGGAGGATGAAATAAATATTACTGCCGGTGCAACCCAGGCGCTTTTTACAGCTATTACTGCATTAATCGATTCAGGTGATGAAGTTATAATTTTCGAACCGGCATACGATTCATACTCGCCATCGATTATTCTCAACAAAGGCATTCCGGTTGGTATTCCATTATCGCAACCGGAATTCAAAATTGATTGGGATATTGTAAGAAAAAAAATCAACAGTAAAACCAAAATGGTTATAATCAATTCACCGCACAATCCTTCCGGTAGTCTTATTGATGAAGAGGACGTAAAGGAGTTGATTTCAATTGTTGAAAAATATAATCTTTTAATTCTTAGCGATGAAGTTTATGAACACATCGTATTTGATAACAAAAAACATATAAGTCTTTCGGGAATAAGCGAGCTTTACAATAATGTAATTACTGTCTGTTCATTCGGTAAAACATTTCATACAACTGGCTGGAAGATAGGTTACTGTATATCAAATCCATCGATAATGGCTGAATTCAGGAAGGTTCATCAATTCAATGTGTTTACAGTTAATACACCGATTCAGTATGCCTACGCCGAGTACTTGAAAGATTCTTCTCACTATCTCGGGTTAAACGGTTTCTACCAGGCAAAAAGAGATTTTTTTATCGAAAGGATAAAAACTTCAAAGTTCAAATTCAAACCGGCAGCCGGAACTTATTTTCAACTACTTGATTATTCGGAAATAAGCAATAAAAACGACATGGAATTTTCACTTGAACTTGCTGAAAAATATGGAATAGCAGTAATCCCCCTCTCCCCTTTTTACTCAGAAGAGAATAAAAGTAAGAATATCCGAATATGTTTCGCCAAAACAGAGAAGGTGTTGGAGGATGCTGCGAATAGGTTATGCACTGTTAAATAGAAAATCATTTAGTTAACTATTACTGATGTTAATGAGTTATAACAAAACTTCTTCAAACAAACGAGCATTCAAAAAGGGTTAGTTTTTTATCTACATACTTGACCAAAGGCTAATTAATCGTTTTCGTAGAATTAAAAATATAACTATTTTTCGTCCGGTTAGTATAACAGTTTTTAAATGAATATAAATCAATGATTAAAAAACAGAATACTTTGAAAGTCCCTATTAAAATATATTACGCGGTAATACTTTCCTTATTCTGTATGATTCCTCTCTTCGCAAGCGGTACGGAAGACAATGTACAAGGCAGCGTTGTTTCGAGTGTCGGAATTGCTATACTTGCCGCAACAATTGTAGGGTATATCGGACACGTCCTAAAACAACCTCTTCTGCTTACTTATATTTTAGCCGGTGCATTGATTGGTCCGCGTATCGGTTTCGGGTTTATAGAAAATATTGACGAAATTGAAACAATATCACACTTTGGATTGATTCTGCTTCTGTTTTTAATTGGTCTTGAAATAGACATTAAAAAGCTGAAAGAAGCCGGGAAATCATTAATCATAAGCGGACTGATTCAATTCCCATTATCTGTCTTTTTAGGTATCGGATTTTTCCTTCTGATTGGTTATTCATTTTTTGCCGGTTCATATGACCTTTTCTATCTGGCTGCCTGCTGCAGTTTGAGCAGTACAGCCATAGTTGTTAAACTTTTGTACAACAAATTTGAATTGGATACCCTTGCAGGTAGAATTACACTGGGAATACTTGTATTCCAGGATATTTGGGCGATAGCTTTACTCGGGATACAACCTAATTTATCCGACCCTGAGTTTTGGCAAATCCTTCTATCATTCGGTGAAGGTTTTCTACTTGTATGTATTAGTATGCTGCTCAGTAAGTTTGTACTACCACGCTTATTTAAGTCAGTTGCAAAAATTCCGGAACTAATCCTTATATCGTCGCTCGGATGGTGTTTTTTTATTTGCGGTATAGCTGCCTATTTTAATCTATCAATTGAAATGGGAGCTTTGATTGCAGGTATTTCGATATCTACTTTTCCATATAATTTCGATGTTATAGCAAAGGTTGTAAATATCCGGGATTTTTTTGTTACACTTTTTTTCGTTTCAATCGGGATGCAGATTCCTAATCCAATCGAAAATACCGGGGTGCTCGTTATTTCAGCAATCGTTTCTTTGTTTCTTATCTCTTCAAGATTCGTTGCAATTTTCCCGGTACTCTATTCATTAAAGAACGGTATACGTGTAAGTCTTTTAGCCTCCATCAATTTATCTCAAATCAGTGAATTCTCTCTTGTAATAGCCACTCTTGGAGTTACCGCCGGACACATAGCGGATGATACACTTTCTGTTATAATTTTCGTTTTTGTTATCACTTCCGTTTTGTCTACATACATGATAAAGTACAACAACTCAATCCAAAACGCCTTTGCCCGCATACTGAAATTAATGCGTTTAAAAGACATCCAATCGGATGTTGGCGACGAAAAAGAATCGAAAGGAAAAGAGATTGCCATACTCGGGTTTCATCGTACTGCCAGCTCATTTTTATATGAAATTTTGAACGATAAGGAGACCAATTCTTCATTAAAAGATAAGTTGTTGGTTATCGACTTCAATCCTGAAGTTCATCACTCCTTGAAAAAACTGGGAGTAAAGGTAATCTATGGAGATATAAGTTATATTGATACTCTATATCATGCGGGAATTCAAAACATGAAAATTGTAATTTCGACTATTCCTGATACAATCCTTGTCGGTACTGATAATCTGAAATTGCTTAAACAAGTAAAAGACATTTGCCCTGATTCTAAAATAATCGTTACTGCTGAAACTTCTGAAATGGCTCTGAAAATGTACTCTGAGGGAGCTTATTATGTACTTACCCCACGAATACTTTCTGCAAAAAAACTAATGACAGTTATAAATGATGCTACACTTAGCAATAGTAACAGTAAAGATGATTTTATAAAAAGTGAGATAGAATCGTTGAAAACTCACAAGGAGGTTATTAGATAAGACTGTAACCTTACCCTGCACTCTCCTAACAAAATTGCAATGAATAACGATGAAATGTCTAAAATAAAAAGAAACAACATTTGTTAAAAAAGACTTGACACGTTAGATGATTCTGTATATATTAAGTCCGAGTTGTAAGACTTTTTCAAAATCGCTAAATACTTACCTTTTAATTCCGCCATATTTTCCATATATTTGCCAGTCAAATTTTGAAAGGTTTTATGCTAAATTTAAAATCACTCAACTCGGAACAAAGAAAAGCAGTAGAATTTAATAGCGGTCCATTGATGATTGTTGCAGGGGCAGGATCAGGAAAAACAAGGGTATTGACTTATAAAATAGCGTACCTGATCGAAAAGGGATTTGAACCCGATTCAATTTTAGCCCTTACTTTTACAAACAAAGCTGCAAAGGAAATGAAAGAACGCATCCACCAACTGGTTGGCAGTAAAGCTAACTATATTTGGATGGGTACTTTCCATTCTATTTTTGCTAAGGTTTTAAGGATTGAATCTTCCCATCTGAACTTCCAGAAGAATTTTTCAATTTATGATACTGAAGATTCATTAACTGCCGTTCAAAATGTTATGACGGAACTTAATATTTCTATGGATAATATTAATCCTAATTCCGTTCGTCATAGAATCAGCTACTTGAAAAACCATATGATTACACCGGAAGATTATAAAAAGAAGTATATGAGTTCCTTCCCCGAACAAAAGGTATATGAAATCTATTCCGAATACCAGAAAAGGTTGCAAGAGAATAATTCAATGGATTTTGAGGACTTACTTTTGAAGCCCATTGAACTATTCAATAAAAATCCCAAGGTTCTGCAAAAATATAAAAAGAAATTTTCATACTTACTTGTAGATGAATTTCAGGATACAAATAAATCGCAGTACGAAATCCTTCGCCTCCTTACTTCTAAAGAAGGAAACATTGCTGTTGTAGGCGATGATGCTCAAAGTATTTATAGCTGGCGGGGCGCTAACCTGGACAATATGCTCAATTTTCAAAAAGACTTTCCGGGTTCAAAGATTTTTAGACTTGAACAAAACTATCGTTCTACTAAAAACATTCTTGCAGCCGCTGATTGTGTTATAAAAAACAATAAAGAACAAATCGTTAAAACACTTTGGACTGAAAACAACGACGGCGAACTACTATCACTCGTAAAATGCTCCGATGAAAAAGATGAAGCTTTTCAAATCGGCAAATTGATTAAAAACGAAATACAGGAAAGTAAACTTGACTATAAAGACTTCGCCATTCTTTATAGAACTAATGCTCAGTCCCGCGCACTTGAAGATGCTTTTAGAAGAGAAAAAATTCCTTATGTTATTATAGGCGGAGTTGAGTTCTATAAAAGGAAAGAGATTAAGGACCTTATTGCATATTTAAGGGTAATCTCAAATCAAAATGATGAAGAAAGCCTTTTGAGAATAATGAATTTCCCTCAAAGAGGGATAGGCTTAACCACTATCAGAAGAATGATTTCCTTTGCCCGCAAACACAATATTACGATGTTTGAGACTATGACCCGTGTTTTCGAGGTAATCGATATAAAGGAAAGAATCCAAAAGAACGTTAAAAATTTTAAAATACTACTTGATAAATATATCACCCTGCGGGATAAACTTTCCGTAGGTGAATTGATACGCGCTCTTGTAGATGAACTTGGTATCATCAGACTTTTTAAGGAAGAGAACACTGTTGAATCTCTTCAAAGACTGGATAATGTTCAAGAACTTCTCTCTGCAATTACCGAATTCTCAAACGAAAACTCTAATGCAACACTTGATGATTACTTACAGGATGTTTCATTAGTAAGTGAAATTGATATTGTTGATGATACAAGAAATGTTGTAAGTCTTTTAACAATTCATACTTCAAAAGGATTGGAATTCCCGGTTGTATTTGTTACCGGCTGCGAAGAAGATATTTTTCCGCTTGCAACAAAATTCAGTACAGATGCAACAATACCTGAAGAAAGAAGATTATTTTACGTTGCAGTAACAAGGGCTGAAAGGAAAGTTTTTTTAACCTACGCTCGTTCCAGGTATCGTTTCGGAGAAGTTGCATACCAGAGCCGCTCCCGCTTTATCGATGAGATTGATAAAAGTATGTACGAGGAGCTTAACGGCGGATTAAACAGGAAAGCATTTAGGAAATCAAAAAAAGAAATTTATTACGAGTATTTCGAAAACGTAGATTATGAAGACTTCAGCCAGGACCCGAAAACTCTTAAAGTCGGAAGCCGTGTAATGCACGAAAAGTTCGGACTCGGAAAGATAACGCAGATTGTCGGTTCAGGTGAGAATCAAAAAGTTACCGTATCGTTCGAAGGAAATAATGTAAAGCAATTAATGCTTAAATTTGCGAAGTTAAAAGTACTTTATTAACAAAACGGAATACTTGCTGTTACCTGAACGGGATCAACTGGATACTATTAAAATATTAAACAAAAAATTATTAATTAGTTTATAACGAAAACGGAGAAAAAAAATGATTGCCCCAAAAAAATTAGCAATTTTAGTCGGCGGGGGTCCTGCTCCCGGTATCAACAGTGTAATCGGTGCTGCCACTATTCGTGCTGCAGTTGAAGGTATTGAAGTTATAGGAATCAGGGATGGTTTCAAATGGATAATGGACGGCGATATCTCGCATTATAAAGAATTGACAATCCATTCTGTAAGCCGTATCCACTTTAGAGGCGGTTCGTATATCGGGATTTCAAGAAGCAATCCTACAAAAGATAAAAAACACCTTGAGAACACTGTTACTTCCCTTCTTCGTTTAAATGTAGATAAATTAATTACTATCGGCGGCGACGATACCGCATACAGTGCAATGAAAGTTAATGAAATGGCAGCCGGAAGAATCCGCGTTGTGCACGTTCCTAAAACAATCGATAACGACCTTGATTTACCTCACGGTATTCCAACATTCGGATTTCAAACTGCAAGGCACATCGGTGTTGAAATTGTTAAAAATCTTATGGTTGATGCTCAAACAACTTCGCGTTGGTATTTCGTTGTTACAATGGGAAGAAAAGCCGGGCATCTTGCTCTCGGTATTGGTAAAGCCGCAGGTTCTACATTGACTTTGATACCTGAAGAACTGCCAAGCTCTAAAACAAAACTGAATCACATTGTTGATATGCTTGTCGGTGCAATCATTAAACGTTTGAGCTACGGTAAAAATGATGGTGTCGCAATAATTGCAGAAGGACTTGTTGAACATCTTGATCCTCGCGATTTAGAAGAACTGGTAGAAGTAGAAAGAGACGCTCACGACAATATAAGAATCGCAGAAATTAACTTCGGTGAAATACTAAAATACCGAGTTCAGGAAAGACTAAAAGAATTCGGTATAAAAGTTACTATCGTTGCAAAGAATATCGGTTATGAATTACGCTGCGCCGACCCAATTCCTTTCGATATGGAATATACAAGAGACCTTGGTTTCTCGGCTGCTCAATTCATATTAAAAGACGGAAGCGGTGCAATGGTTTCTATTCAAAACGGAAGATTCGTTCCCCTTTACTTTAATGATATACTTGACCCGGTTACTAAGAAAACAAAAGTGAGAATGGTTGACCCGAGTTCAGAATCATTCTTTATTGCAAGAAGGTATATGCTGAGATTAAACCAGGCTGACTTTGAGGACCCGCACGAACTTGCAAAATTTGCCGCAACGTGCGGTATGTCAATTGATGAATTCAGAAATCAGTTTTACTATTTAATTGAAGAAGACAAACTGTATCAAAATATAAAGAATGGTAAAATTGCTTTATCAAGCCCGGAAAGTAATATCGCTCACAAATCCGAGTTGGATGAAGATTCAATTACTCAAGAAGATGATTTAGCCGGATTAAATCCGTAAGTTTATGTAGGCTGTTTTATCTTTAAAGGTAAAACAGCCTTTATTTTTTCTCATTTTTCAAAACTTTAAGGAAGCAATAACCCAAAAGAACTGAAATACTTCCCCATGCCAATATTAAAAATAAAATTCCTTCAAAAGTCAGTTTCATAAATCGCCTAAATCCGTTTTTTGTTGATGTTAAAATAATAAAAAACTTTAATAGTTCGTATCTATTAACATTAATTCAAATCGCCATTTAATAACCAACATAAATCAAACCTGCTGACAAGTAAAGGTTCGGTTTCGCTTGTAAGTTAAAATCTAAGTAAGTAAATTGAAAGCGGTGATTATTTTTCATCTTTAAAAATAATAGTACATTGAACCTTAACAACTAACAAATCGAAATTACAATATGGAAAAACTACTACTCTTAGGTGCGGAAGCAATTGCTAAAGGTGCAATTGACGGTGGAATGTCAGGAGTTTATGCATATCCCGGAACTCCTTCAACTGAAATTACAGAATACGTTCAAAATTCAAAGTATGCGAAAGAAAACAATCTCCATAGCAGGTGGTCTGCTAATGAAAAAACTGCAATGGAAGCCGCTCTCGGTATGTCGTATGCAGGTAAGCGTGCAATGGTTTGTATGAAACATGTGGGATTGAATGTCGCCGCCGATCCATTTGTTAATTCTGCAATCACCGGGGTAAACGGAGGTTTGATAATTACTGTTGCGGATGATCCTTCGATGCATTCATCTCAAAACGAACAGGACTCAAGGTTCTTCGGTAAATTTGCATTAATACCTGTAATGGAACCCTCCAACCAACAAGAAGCTTACGATATGGCATATAGCGGATTTGAGCTGTCGGAAAAGTTTAAATTGCCTGTGATGCTAAGAATAACAACAAGATTATCACATTCGCGGGCTGCTGTAAAAACAAGCGAAATCAAAAAACAGAATGAAACATCATATCCCGAAGACCCGATACAATTTGTACTGCTTCCTTCCAATGCACGAAAACGTTATAAACTATTGCTGAATTTGCAGGGAACAATTGAAGAAGCATCCGAAAATTCCGAATTCAACAACTATTTTGATGGAAAGGATAAATCACTTGGAATAATTGCCTGCGGTATTGCATATAACTATTTGATTGAAAATTTTCATGGAGACAAATCCCCTTACCCTATTTTGAAAATCGGACAGTATCCAATTCCTTCCGGGAAAATCACACAGATTTATAACGAGTGTAAAAGGATTCTTGTACTCGAAGACGGGTATCCATTGGTAGAAGAGCAATTAAGAGGTTTCTTCAATAAAGATAACAAAGTTGACGGAAGATTAAACGGTTTAATACCGAGGGATGGTGAATTAAACCCTGATATAATCGCAAAAGCATTGGGTATTAAAACTATTACAGGCAATCCCGTACCGAAGATAGTTGCCAACCGCCCGCCTGAATTATGTACAGGGTGCGGTCATAGAGATATTTATGAAGCCTTGAATGAAGTAATGAAAGAATTCGGACCTCAAAGAGTCTTTTCAGATATCGGCTGCTATACGCTGGGAGCATTACCGCCGTACAATGCGATTAATTCATGCGTTGATATGGGTGCATCAATCACAATGGCTAAGGGTGCTGCTGATGCAGGAATTATTCCGGCAGTTGCAGTAATCGGTGATTCAACATTCGCTCATTCAGGAATAACTTCTCTTCTTGATGCGGTTAATGAAAAATCACCTATTACAGTTATTATTTCTGATAACAGCACAACTGCAATGACCGGCGGACAACATTCATCTGCTCATGGAAAAATTGAAGATATATGTAGGGGTTTGGGTGTTGAACCTGAGCATATAAAAATTATTACTCCTTTAAAGAAAAACCACGAAGATTTCGTTAAACTTTTAAGGGACGAACTAAACTACAAAGGAGTATCGGTGATTATCCCGAGAAGAGAATGTATTCAAACTGCGGCAAAAAGTAAAAAAACAGAAAAACTTGAAAAAGAATCGACAGATTAACAATTAGCGTATAAAGGATTTTTATGAAAACAGATATCGTATTAGCGGGAGTTGGCGGTCAGGGAATACTCTCAATTGCTGCTGCTATCGGTTTAGCAGCTCTTGAAAACTCTTTACAAATAAAACAATCCGAGGTTCATGGAATGAGCCAGAGGGGCGGTGCAGTGCAATCACATTTAAGAATTTCTTCGGATAGTATTGCATCGGATTTAATACCACTCGGTTCTGCCGACCTTATTCTTTCAGTTGAGCCTATGGAATCATTAAGATACCTCCCCTATCTTTCAAAGAATGGGTGGCTCGTTACTAATATAAAACCTTTTATTAATATCCCGAACTACCCGGGTATTGAAGAAATATTAAACGAAGTTGAAAAGATTCCGAATAGCGTAGTAATTGACGCAGATAAAATAGCCAAAGAAGCCGGGTCACTTCGTGCTTCAAACATGGCAATGCTCGGTGCATCCGTACCGTTTTTAGATATCCCTTACGAAAACATTCAAAACGGTATAAGGCAAATCTTCGGTCGCAAAGGCGATAAAGTTGTAGAAATAAATCTTGCCGCACTTGAAGCCGGAAGAAAAGCCTCGGAAGAGAAAAAAACACGGAATTCTTAATGAACAATTGCTGCTTACTTTATTACCGGTTTCGATTAATAAAGTAAGCTGCATAATACCAACAGATATTTACCTTGCAAAGCAAAATTGAGGCAGTTAGATTTCGATATAAAAACAGCATTATTTTTTGAATCGAAATAGCGTATTAATATTATTCATTGTTACTTTTTCGGCGGTTGTTTGTTCCGGACAGCAGTTCTCGAACATCTCCGTTGTTACAGATACCTTCCAGGTTAATCTTAATAATACATATTTTATCGAATCCGTATCAATTCTACCTCAATCCGAAACAATAAAAATCAAAGATAAAATAATTGAACCGCAGTACTACAACTTCAACTATTCAAAAGGCTCTTTCTCTCTCTCAAACGATCTAGTTTATTCAATATTCGATACTCTTGTAGTTTCATATCAAACGATAAAATTAAGCCTTAAAAAGGAATACAAAAGAAGAGAATTAATAGTTAGTTACGACGACCGCTTTGGAGATACTATCCGTATTGTACGGCGGGATTCCGGTCCATTAACTGCAGAATCTGTATTCGGAAGCGGTATCGAAAAAAGCGGGGCAATTGTAAGAGGTTTTACAGTTGGAACAAACCGGGATTTTTCCTTGCAAAGCGGATTACGATTACAACTTTCCGGTAAACTATCGGAAGATATCGAAGTTGTTGCTGCATTGACAGATGAAAATACTCCGATTCAACCCGAAGGTAATACCGAACGGCTTGATGAACTTGATAAAGTTTTCATCCAGATAAAACATAAAAACGCTTCCGGTACTTTCGGTGATTACGAACTAAAAAAGAGAATCGGAGAATTCGGTGTAATCGATAGAAAATTACAAGGATTATTAGGAGAATTTGCGTTTGAAGATATTAACGGTTTTGCAGCAATTGCAAGTTCTAAAGGGAAATTCAACTCAAACAGTTTTAACGGGCAGGATGGCGTACAGGGACCATACTTGTTGTACGGAATTAACAATGAAAAAGATATTATTCTGATCGCAGGTTCCGAAAAGGTATTTGTTGACGGAGAGGAAATGAAAAGGGGTGAAAGAAACGATTACACTATCGATTATTCAAATTCACAAATTACTTTTACTCCCAACAGGTTAGTTACATCTGCAAGCAGAATAAATATCGACTTCGAGTACACAGATAGAAGATTTGTGCGAAATCATTTTAGCGGCGGTTCCGAAGCTACTCTCTTGAACAAAAAATTAAAAATTCAAGCATCATTTCTTCAGGAAAGCGATGATAAGGATTCACCAATCGATATAACAATTTCCGAGGAAGATAAAAAAATATTAGCTGAAGCCGGGGATGACATTAACAAAGCAGTCAAAAGCGGTGTGTCACTGGCACAACCTGATTCGCTTGGAGTAATTAAAGGGACCTACGAAAAACGGGATACTACAATTAGTCAAGATACATTTGAGTATTATGTTTATAATCCAGGTGGTGCAAACTCGCTTTATCATGTAACGTTTTCATTTGTGGGCAGCGGCAAAGGAGATTATCAGAAAGAAGGACTTGGTTCCTATACTTTTGTTGGAAAAAATATGGGGGATTATTTACCAGTAATTTTTCTCCCTTTACCGGAAATAAAACAATTCGGTAATTTCGTGGTGAACTACTCCCCGTTTGACGAGATGCAAGCGTCCCTTGAATTAGCAGGCAGTAGATGGGATAAGAACCGGTTTTCAAATCTTGATGAAACCGATAATAACGGCTACGCAAGAAATTTCACTTTGAAAATGAATCCGAAGAATGTTTCCGTTGCCGGCATGGGACTTGGAAAAATCGGTTTTTCATTCAGAGATAGATATATCGAAAATAGGTTTACATCGGTAGATAGATTTAACGAAGTTGAATTCGATAGAAATTATAATACGAGCGGTACTTCAACAAAAGAGAATGAAGTACTGAGGGAAATGGGATTAAACTTAATCCCGGTAAATGAACTGAAAATCAATTCTTCTTACGGGCATTTGAAAAGAGGAGAATCGTTTCAGTCGGATAGATTGATAAACTCACTTGATTTGTCGGACGGAAACATTTATAAATTTTTCTATAATCTCGATTACGTTAAAACCCGTTCTACTTCATCCGCCAGTAAATGGTTCAGACACAGAAGCAATTCTTTTTATACTATCGGTTACTTCAAACCCGGATTTGATCTTCTTGCAGAAAAAAAAGAGAATACATTATTTGATAAAGATTCTTTAATATCGGGCAGTATTCAGTATTATGAAATGAATCCTTATCTTGAATTAAATGAACTTTACGGTTTAACAGTTAATTATAAATACACATACCGGGAGGATAAATTGCCGGATGCCGGAATTTTCATAAAGGAATCAAATTCTTACGGACATGATTTATCAATCGATTACAAAGGGATCAAGGAAGTTAATTCAAATATAAGGATTACTATACGGGATAAAAAGTATAGCGATGAATATAAACAGCGTGGTTACCTTGATAATCAAACGATTCTTGTCCGGTCTCAATCGAAGTTTAATTTCTTGAAAAGAGCATTAACCGGTGATCTTTATTATGAAGTTTCAACACAGAAAACAGCAAAACTTGAAAAAGTATTCGTGCCTGTTACTAAAGGGACAGGAAATTATATTTACAAAGGTGATTTGAACGGGAATGGTATCGCAGACGAAGAGGAATTTGAACCGTCTTTGTTTGACGGTGAATTTATTCTCGTTACTATTCCGACTGATAGATTGTACCCAATCATCGACTTAAAAGCATCAACACGATGGAAAGTATCGCTGGATAATCTAATTGGTGATGATTTTCTTCTCTCTGCTTTGTTAAAACCTATTTCAACGGAAACATATATCCGGGTGGATGAAAATAGTCTTGAAGAGGATTTGAAGAAAATTTACCTGCTTCAACTTTCAGCTTTTCAGAATGAAAAGAATACTATACGCGGGAATAATTTGATTCAACAAGATTTCTTTGTATTTGAACATAGCCAGGAACTATCATTCCGTTTACGTTACTCGCAAAGAAAAAGTATGAACCAGTTTAGCGGCGGTGTTGAAAGAGGCTACAACAGGGAAAGAAGTCTTAGAATTAAGTTTAGATTAGTTAAAGAAATTAGTAACCAAACAGATATAGTTGTGCATGAAGATAATCTTGCTGCACCAATAACATCAAATAGAAATAGATTGATAACCGGGAATAACCTGACTTCCGATTTTTCATACCGTCCTACAAGAAATATTGAAGTGGGTTTCAAATTGAAAGTCGGACGAAACCAGGATGATTACCCTGTCAAACCAACTATCATCGATATTAACGGACAAGCTTTAAGATTTAATTTATCATTCGCCGGTTCCGGTAGACTCCGTTTGGAAATTGAAAGAAACGAGTATATTACAAACTCAACAGAGAATTATTTACCATTTGAATTGACTGGCGGTAATCAACCTGGAAAAAATTATTTTTGGCGTGTGAATTTTGATTATAGAATTGCAGCAAATTTGCAATCAACTGCAAGTTATGACGGTAGACTGCAGGGAGCTGGAAAAGTAATTCATACTGCACGCGCTGAAGTGAGAGCGTTTTTTTAGCGGCTTTCGAGTGTTCCGACATTGCCTTAGTTTGTCATAATGCGAATTCGGAATGTATCGCGACCACCATTAGAGAAAGTATTCAACAACCAATTAAAGCAATATAAGAATAGAACAATAAAACAGTAGAAAAACATGAATATAATTTCAAATATGATAGAAGTTCATTTATTCAGACGAGACAAAAAGAAGATTGAATTTCTAATCCTTAAAAGAGCAAAAGACCAGGTTTATCCAAACATCTGGCAAATGGTAACGGGAAAAATCAAAGAAAACGAAACCGCCAAAGAAGCCGCAATTAGAGAAATAAAAGAAGAAACCGGTTTTTTACCTATTTCAATGTGGGTTGTTCCGAATGTAAACTCGTTTTATTCACCACAAAAAGATGAGATATGTTTAATCCCGGTTTTACTTGCAGAAGTTGAAAACATCTCTAAGGTTGTTATTTCCGATGAGCATTCAAACTACCGTTGGGTTAATTATAAGAAAGCAAAATCACTATTTGCCTGGCCCGGACAAAAACGTTCATTAGAAATTATTGACGAATATCTCACTAAGAAAAAATCACTCTTAAAATTTGTGAGAATTTGAGATTGATTCTTTTTGTAGAGTATCGTATTCTAAGAATGTAAGAATTCCGATCTGATAACTTTAATCAATCCAAACTTTGCTTCCAATCACTCTCCCCTCTCCTTACTAAGGAGAGGGGCTGGGGGTGAGGTTAAGGGAGGGGCGTTTTACTTTTTCCGTCTCAGCTCGTAAATCTTCTCCTCTATTTTCTTAAACACCTTATCCGGATTTCCCAACAATTCCTCATTAGTGATACGAATAAAGCTTATCCCGAATGCTTCCAAATACTCTTGTCTGGCTTTATCATACTTTTTATTTTCAGGCGAATTGTGAATTGTACCATCAAGTTCAATTGCAAGTTTAATTTCTGGTGAATAGAAATCGATCACATAATGATCAATTGAGTATTGCCTTCTAAATTTGGCGTTAAGAGTTTTTCGGTCTCTAATAAACATCCACATAACCTTTTCGCAAAAAGTTTGGTCTCTGCGTAGTTGGCGTCGTAGTTCTTTCAATTCGCTTATATTTAAATGCTCTGTCATACTGATACTTATGTTTTTAATTCCATTGCAACTGTAACAGTGAAGTTGAAAGCCTTCTCTATCTCCTGGTTTAGGCTGCTATAGAATTTTCTTGGTAACATCTTTATTAGTTTAAATTACCTCACCCTAAATCCCTCTCCTTACTAAGGAGAGGGGCTTTAATCACTTCATCAATATAAGTTTTTTTGTTTCAACAAAGCTACCAGCAGTTAAACGGTAGAAATATATTCCAGATGATAATCCACTCGCATCTCCAGAGGATCCTACGGAAAATTGTACTTCATATGTGCCGGGTTGTTTCTCTTCATTTACAAGAGTTGCTACTTCTCTTCCAAGCATATCGTAAACTCTTAGAGTAACAACCTCTCCCTTGCTAATGAGAGGGGTTTTGGGTGAAGTCGGTATTGAAAACTTTATCGTTGTTACCGGGTTAAATGGGTTCGGGTAGTTTTGTGATAATGAGAATTCTACTGGAACAATAACGTTTTTAACTTCTATCGTCGAAATTACTTTCATTGTTCCGTCGTAATCGTATTGAAGCAGACGATACTCATAAATACCCGACTGAACATTTTCATCAATGAACGAATAACTTTTCATTTCGGTTGTTGTTCCATTTCCTTCAATCCAGGTAACTGTTATCCAATTGGTATTACTTTCCTTCTCTTTTCTTTCTAATGAAAAACCTTTATTGTTTAATTCGGTAGCTGTCTGCCAAACAAATAATACACTATTATTAATCACTTCCGCATTAAAAGTGAGAAGTTCAACGGGAATATCGTAATCTACTGTAAAAGAATATGCTCCTCCAGGTGAAGTAAGCGGTTTCTTTACAATACGTCCCGAATTTGAATGAGCTTCTAAATAATACCAAATTTTTGTATTCATTGTTTGATAAGGTATAAAAGCTGCAAAGGTATCCGGTGTAGTTTGACTCATTTGAACTTGATTAAACCCATTTGCAGTATCAACACTCCAGAAGATGTATGCACTGTTAATACCTGTTCTTGTTTTAATGAATGCTTTAACTTCATAACCGCTTTCGGTAGGAATAACTGAAGTTATTTTTTTATGGGAAATGAATACAGGCTCCCTTACACCGATTTCTTTCGTTATACAATGTATCGCTCCGGATGCAGATATAATTTGGTTACAATTAATACCGACAACATTATAACCCGGCATTGCTTCCCTGTAA
>DAIRET010000031.1:0-20676 GCA_036795455.1 Ignavibacteriaceae bacterium | reverse complement strand
GGAACAATATGGAACCAGATTAATATATCACTTCCATATACGTATTATGATTTTTTTGATGTGAAATTTATAAACTCCGAGACCGGGTTTATCGTTGGACAGGCTTTTCAATCAGGTTCTTATAAAGGATTTATTTTGAAAACAACTGATTACGGCTCAACATGGACGTTAATTAGGGAGTCATCAGTCTATTTTTCTGTAATAGAAATTACCGAGTCTAACATTATCTGGGTTGGAGGCGGCTCAAGTTATCTTATAAAATCGACTGATATGGGAGCAACATGGACGGATGTTAGCTCAGGTATTCTCGGTGTTCCTTCAGATATTAAATTTGTTGATGATAACCGGGGGTTGATGCTTACCGGCAATATGGGATATCTTTATAAAACTACTAACGGCGGTTCATCGTGGCAGACAATTGAGACCGGTATTTCGGGTAACGGACGTTATTTATCTTACTTTTCAAATGGAGTTGTTTTTGCAACTTGTGAAAGTAAACTTTATAAATCGATTAATCACGGTGATACCTGGAGTCTTGTAAACGAAAGTGTCGATCTTAGTTATAAAGCTGTTTTTGCAGACCAAAACAGAGGAATCATTTGCGGTTCGCGCGATGTAGGGAGGACTGATTTTGCAGTTACTACAAATAGCGGTGAGAACTTAAAGAAATATAATTGGAGTATTAGCCACATTTATTTCCGATCAAATACTAGTGAGGGGTGGGCAGCAAACCATTTGCATTTATTCAAAACTACCAACGGCAAACAGTGGGAAGCATTTGACCTTGTACATAGTGGAGAAGAAAAACTTAACGACATTCGAAAATTTCAATTTCTTACAAGCAATAAAGGTTTTGCAATTGGATATTTGAAATTAACGCCTACAATGGCAGCACCACGTTTCCTTATTACGGAAAATGGCGGAGCTTCATGGAGCAGTCATGACTTCGTTGATACAAACCCGTTTGATTTTTATTTTGTTGACGGAACATACGGTTGGGTGGTTGGTCCAATGGGGAAAATTTATAAAACTCTCGACGGCGCTGCTACATGGGGACCACAGAATTCTTCAACTTCTGAATACCTGCGTGGTGTATACTTTAATGATGAAAACTTAGGATGGGCTGTTGGCAGCAGCAACACAATTATTAAGACAATGAACGGTGGATTGTTATGGGATACCCGCCCTCCAGGTACTGCAAGCGATCAATATAATGCTGTAATGAGCTATGGAGCAAATGTATGCTTTGTAGCAGGGAACAATACGGTTATAAAGTCTGCCGATGGCGGAGATACATGGACGGATGTTACTCCACCAACGTACAAAGAAGATAATAAAGATATTATTGAACGACATAAAATATTTATGAAGAGTACATCGGAAGTTTACTTATTCTTTTCTGGTGGATATTATCGCACAAACGATGGCGGCGGCACATGGAAAAGATTGGGGGATTTTGTAGACCTTCATCCTCAGAATTCATCTGTTATGTGGGCAGCCAACAATGGTATTTTTTATACTTCGAACGGTGGTGTGGTTGATGTAGAAGATGAGGTACCGGCTAAAGAAATAGTCTCCGATTATAAACTATATCAAAACTACCCTAATCCTTTTAACCCGGTAACGAAGATTAAGTTTACTATACCATCAAACGTGAAAAGTGAAACGGTAAACATGACGCTTAAAGTATTTAATATTCTGGGAAAAGAAGTAGCAACCCTTATTAATGAGGAAAAGAACCCCGGAAACTATGAAGTTGAATGGAATGCTGCAGGATTGGCATCTGGTATTTATTTTTATCAATTAAAAACTGCCGGGTTTATTGAAAACCGTAAGATGATGCTGCTCAAATAAAATTTAGGAGTATCCGAATTATTTGTAACTTGTTGATGTAAAATATGAACTTTTTAGGAGTTGAATAATGAAGAAATTATCTATTCTGTTTTTTATTGTAACCGCTTTTTCATCCTTTACATTTGGGCAGTTTCAATCAAACTTAAGTCCGAACCAGGGATTAATCGAAGGCGGATTAGGATTGTTATGGATTGACGGGGAGCCCCACTATTCTTTTAGAATTGCACCTGAAATTGGTTTTTCTAAAATCGGTGTTGGACTCGATTTAAGACTTGAGCTTGATAAGTCTGGTAGCATACGGAAAGAAAACTTTAACGAAGCATCCGATTATCTTAGTATAATTAGATACGTCCGTTACGGAAACAAGAAAGACCCTGTTTATGCCCGCATTGGAGCGTTGGATTATGCTACTCTCGGACACGGAAGCATAATGTATATGTATAATAATAGTCCTAGTTATGATGTACGAAAAATCGGACTTGAACTAGATTTGAATTTCGATAAGTTCGGTTTTGAATCAGTATACGGTACTTTCGGGCAGAAAGGCGTATTCGGATTACGCGGATATGTCCTTCCGATGCAGTTTACTCAGCTCGCATCCGTTCCGGTTATAAGGAATCTTGAAATAGGTGCTACATTTGCAACAGATTTTAATGAGTATGCAGGCGTTACAAGCGGAATTATCGATCCGCTAAGCGGGAAGTTTAAAGCTATAAACGATGAAGGTGCTGTTAGTGTTATCGGTTTCGATATCGGGCTGCCGGTTGTAAGAACTTCAATGCTGACGTGGAATCTCTACTTTGATTATGTTAAAATGTTGAACTATGGCAGCGGTGGTGCTCTCGGTACATCACTTAATTTTACAGGATTAGGCTTGGTTAATCTTCAGGCTAAACTTGAAAGAAGATTTAACGGCGATGGTTACATCCCATCTTATTTCAATTCGATGTATGAAATTGAAAGATTTAATTATAATCCCACTACTGCTTTTGTATCAAGCAAAGTTCAAACACTAAAAGCTTCCGCTTCTTTAGGTGATGGATTTTTCGGTGAATTACTTGTATCGATTCTCGGTTATGTAAACATTATCGGCAGTTATCAAAGACTTGATAAACACCCCGACAGCGGAATCCTTCATCTATCAACTAATGTTGCCCCTGAAGATGCACCATATATTTTAAGAGCCGGCTACGACAAAAGATACATTAAAGATGAGAAGGATATTTTTACTTTAGATGACAGATCATACTTATACGCAGAGGTTGGATACAAACCTGTATCTTATCTTATTGTATCAATGGTTTATCATTGGACATTTACACCTCTCCGCGATAAAGATGATAACGTTATTGAATATCTCCCTCAAAAGAAATTTGAGCCAAGGATTTCGTTCGTTTATCCTTTGAATTTTTAATAGCAGTTATTAATGAATTAAAGGCGGCATTAGAGCCGCCTTTTTTTATATACTCGATTTAATAAAGGTTTCTAACTCCACTACCGTATTGAAATAGTAATCGCTGTTAAGTTGTTTTACTCTATCAACTGCATAACAGTCCCACATTACCGATGCGACTTTAATCCCGGCTTCCCGTGCTGCCAGAATATCTACCGGGGCATCACCTATTAGCAATACTTTTTCTTTATCGAGATTGAAGTGTTCAATAAATAAATTCACTCCTTCACCGGAGGGTTTGTGGTTTTTTACTTCATCACCCGAGACAATTAAATCGAAGAATTGGAATATCCCCAATATTTTCAATGATATTTCTGTTGCTCTTCTTCCTTTACCTGTAAATATTCCGATGAAAACATCCTTAGATTTTATGTATTCAAGAATCTCTTTCATTCCGGGATAAATATCCGCAAGGTGATGATTTGATTCATAAAATTCAAAATAATCTTTAATTACCGTGTCCGATTTTTCTTTGAACCAATCCCTTAGTATCTGTTCTTCAGTTGGACCGAATAAGGCAACTATTTCTTCATCCGTGATAATTTTATTCAGGTGCTTTCTTGTTATATGCCTGAAGGACTCAAATATTAAAGTGTTGGAAGACGTTAATGTCCCGTCGACATCAAAAATAATCCCGTCAAATTTTCTCATAAATCAATTAATGTTTATGAAGGTCTTTGTGCATTATTCTCCTTGTTTTATGCAACCTATCATCAGCCGGCAAATCAATCAACTGCTGATTAATATTCTCATCATTTTCTGCGGCAAGCATTTTCGCAACATAATCGATTATGCTTGAAGGGAAGATATTCTCTCTTTCGTATAAATTCCTTTTTTTCAATAGTATTCTTGATGAACCGACGCAGCTTGTCGGAAGAGCTTCAAGAGATTTTAAAAGGGTTTTGTTCTGAAAGATGTTCCCTCTAACATATAACTTCTCGGCAATGTCAAGTGATTCGGAATTGGTTAATCCCCATTCTGCTGCCATTGTAAGACCGGCTAACAACAAAGGAACTATCGCACTTCCGTCGGGGCTTCTTAATTCAACCGTTTGCCTTCCGGCTTCATAAATAACTTTTTCTTTTTGTTTCGGATTAAGTTGTTGTGCAAGGTTATCGATTTTCGACCATCCGAGAGGAACACGTATCATTGCGCTTCTGTTCATATCACTCCAGCATACTCTTGTCGGTGCTTCCTGGTTTGGAACGAGTCTTAGATAAGCAGAAGAAACAGTATTTCCAAATGCAGTTAGCGAGTCGGCATAAGTACAAAGCCCACCGATAAGTTTTCTCGCTTCGGTTGATAATGTTCCGCCGGAGTTTGTCATAATATTTTTTCCGTCTTTTCTCAATTCCATGTGAAAATGAAGACCGTTTCCCGCTACTCCCTCTTCAACTTTCGGAGTAAAAGTAGCAACCATTCCATATTTGTAAGCTATGTTTCGTATCAACCATCTTGCAATAACCACGTTGTCCGCAGCGTCCATAATCGGTGTGGGAAGGAATTCAATCTCAAGCTGCTCGGCTTGTTTGTTTTTAATTTCATCAAGATCGCTGTGAACACTCTGAATATAACCGACTTCACTGTGGGCATATTTCACAGCACCGGTTATTTGCGTGATATGCCTTAACATTTCATTCAGTATCTGCCCTGTTTTTATAAATGGACCGGATGAATGATAGCCTCTCTGTTTAGCAGCAGGATAAAGAATGTTTTCTTTATCACCAATAAGGAAGAACTCAAGTTCACCCAAAGCGTACATATTCAGCCCGGTATTCTTTTTGAACAATTGAGTTGAGTTGTACAAAATATTATCAAGTGCAAACGGTGCAAAGTTGCCGTCGTTTGTAAGATAGCGGCACATAAAATCGAGACTACCCGGGTCGAATGGATTCAAGAACGCTGATTTATATAAAGGAATAACATAGAGATCCGAAACGGCAACATCAACCATTCCTTTGAACAGTGATGAGCCGTCAACGCGTTCACCGTCGGCAAGGACTCTCTCGGCTTGCTGCCTTGTTGCAACGGGTATTTTCAATTCTTTCAACTTCCCGTCTAACGCAGTATAGTGAAAAGTGATTCTTTCAATCTGTTTTTCTTCAATCACTTTCAGCATATCTTCCCTTGTGAAATCTTCTTTCGGTTTGTCCAATAAACCGGAAATCGGGTTTGTTAATGCATAAGATTTATTCATGTCAATCTCTAATTGTTTTAAGTTATACACATCTAAAATTTTAATAATTTAGCCGTACAAAATTAATGAAAGTTTTGTAACTGTCCAGAAAAATCGTCAGAAGAAGGATAAAAATCGTAAATCGAGTAAAAACTAATTAGTAGATGGATGTAATGGGAGAGTTAAAACGGAAAATCTTCTTTATAGTCAACCCGTCTTTGCTGCTGAAGTTCTTCATTCCTTTTTGCTCTTTTGTGAGTGTAATTCCCTTCTACATAAATCGCTTTGTAAGGGGTTGTAGGACACGCCTTTTCACATGCACCGCAGCCGATACAATACTCCTCACGAACTTCGGGCAGCAATAGTTTTTTATACGGTATCATGTGGACTGCTTTTGTGGGGCAGTGTTCGGAACAAGCACCGCATTCAGTTCCCTGTGTTTCTACAATGCAGTTTTCTTTAATGAATTTTGCAACTCCAAGTTGAATCAATTTTTTCTCTTCAACTTTAACGGGTAAAATTGCACCGGTGGGACAAATCTCAGTACACTGTATGCAAGCAAAGTTGCAGTAGCTTTTTTTGAAATCCATTCTCGGCTGGAACATACCCCAAATCCCGTACTCTAAAAACGATGGTTGTATAACTCCCGTGGGACAAACACTTACACACAATCCGCAGGCAGTGCATCTGTCGTTGAAATGCTCCAATCCTTTAGAACCGGGGGGGGAAACAGCAAATTTTCTATTTTCAGGTATTTTACTCTCTTTATATACAAGTATTTGTTTCTGAGCAAAAGCAATCCCGTTCCAACCGACGAAGTAAACAAAAGTTTTTTTGAGGAAGTCCCTTTTATTTAAGTTTATCTCTGCTTTTTCCTGTAGTGATTTTTTTGAAGATAGGTTTGCTTTGTAAACTATAGCATTTGTCGAACATGCTGTGAAACAATTATAACAGTTTACACAGCGGCTCATATCAATTTTTTTACTTTCGGAATCAATACATTCTGCTTTGCATACAAATTCACAAACACCGCAGTTTTTACAAGTACTGTTTTCAATTCGGATTTTGAAGAATGATACTTTTGAAATCAACCCGAGGAATGCACCGACCGGACAAACCGTATTGCAATACAGTCTTCCGCGCTTTACAGACATCCATAAAATTAGAATTAACACAGCGAATGAAAAGATAAAAACAGCAATGCTTATCCCTTTAAATTCAAACGGATAAACTGCATAACTATTGAAAGAAGCTAAAATCCAGTGGGTTAGGTTGTTTATACCGATAATAACCGGTCTTAAAAAGTTTGTTATTATTCTACCGAAGGTACTATAAGGATCAAGTAGTAAGACAGCGGTGATACTGCCACCAATTAGAGATAAAGCAGTTACACCTAAAATTGAATAACGGATTATGTTATGAGGCTTTTTAAATTCATATCTTTTCCTCCGCTTAAATTTTTTGGAGAAATAGATAATCATGTCCTGCAGAACCCCGAGTGGACAAAAAAAAGAACAGTACACCCGTCCGAATAATAAAGTAAATAAAAGGACAACTATAAACCCGGTTGATACAAGAGAAAAGGTATCAAGTGATTTTATGAGTGACGGAATAAATTGAAGATATAGGACAACCGGATAAACATCAGCCGGGATGTACTCTTTTATATCAACAAAAAGAAGTGTAATCGATACAAAAAACAGGAGAGAAATTACGACCCGGTATTTCTTTAATGATGATAACTTCATTTTGAAATTAGAAAAATAAAATCATGGATATGCTTCCGCTTTAAAATATCATTACTCAAACAGTAATCCGGTTTATATTCAGTTTTTGTAGGTTCATTGTACCGACTTTCATTTCGTCTGCAACTTTAATGTATTTCACATCTTCCGGCTCCATTCCGAATATTTTTGTAGCAGCGGCATCAATCGCAACCATATCCTTAGCAATTAGGAGCGACTTCATTTTTGTAACATCATTAATCGAGACACCCCTTGGTCCGTTTTGCATCATTACATTATAAGCATCAACAATATTCAAATCGGGTTGCCTTTCGTAAGTTGCAAAGTCGGCAATACACTGATGCAAATCGTTCCTGTGCCAGTAACCTCTGTCCCAAACAATACCCATTAAATTTTTCATCGCAATTGTAAGTTTAACCGAGCCGTGATTTTTAAGGATAGGTACATTAATAAAGACATCGCAATCCAATATTAGTTCGTGTACTTTAGCTTTAGTTAGCCGTTTCCCTTTTTTTACATCAACGTTTTGATAATAACTTTCGCTGTTGCCGGGAACGATTTTCCCTTTTGCATCTTTCACTGCTTTTTCGATACCGCTGTTCTGATAACACTTAATCCAATTATCGCATGTATTATCGAATACCAAAACTTCTTTTGCTCCTGCGTCAAAACAATGCTTGATTATTCTTGCAACCAGTTTAGGGTTTGTATTCGCAGCTTTTTCGGGAGTAACGTCCCAACCGATATTCGGTTTTACGACTACTTTCTGATTTTTTTTGACGAAGTTTTTCATTCCTCCAAGGGAAGCAATTCCTTTATCAAACATATCATCCGGCTCTCCGCCTTTAACAGCTACAAGGTCATAGGCTTGCGATTGAGCCGGGATGTTTAATCCGAAAACATCTTTAAAACTGCCCAAAGCGGTTACAAAGCCTGCCGCCATACTCTTTTTAAAAAAATCTCTTCGTTCCATAGTTCGTCCGCGCTAAGAATAATCAAATAATTTCTTTATTAAAAAATAGAAATATATTATATTGGAACCAATAGAAATCGTAACTTTGCAAAGGAAATGAAATGGAAGCAGTAGTATCAATTTTCAAATCAAAAGAAAAAATTAAAAGTGTTCTGCTTGACGGTGCAGCATTAACCGTTATTTATTTTTTACCGTCAATCTCGCACTTGCTGAGTTTTCCATTATACTTAATTGAACCGATGCGTATTATGCTTGTGTTCGCACTGGTTCATACAGAGAAAAAGAATGCTTATCTACTTGCATTAACGCTGCCGGTTTTTTCATTCTTGGTATCGGCGCATCCATCAATTCTGAAAACAGGTTTGATTACAGCGGAATTGTTACTTAACGTCTGGCTATTTTTCATTATTTCTGAAAAAGTTAAAAACGGGTTTGTGTCGCTTGCACTAAGTATACTGCTCAGCAAATTATTTTATTATGCCGCCAAGTTCGCATTCATTAGTTTGGCATTTATAGGTGGAGGATTAATTTCGACTCCTATTTATATTCAACTGGTAATGGTTGTCTTATTAAGTACATATTTTCTTGTATATCAAAAACTTTCGCAAAATAAATTATAGGTATCGTGATGTATCGTTTAATGGAAGATTTTAATAAGGACTGGAAGTATGAAACCGAAATCACGGTAAAAACTTTCGCTAATTTAACAGATGAATCCCTGAATCAAAAGGTAACGCCAGAAGGCAGAGATTTAGGTTTTATTGCATGGCATATTGTGGTATCTTTAGGCGAGATGTTAAGCAAAGCAGGTTTGACGCCCGATGCACCAGCAGAAAATTCGGAAAGACCCAATTCGGCTGATGAAATAACTCAAGCATTTAAGATTGCTGCTGATTCTGTTATGAATGAAATATCATCAAAGTGGAATGACGCGGAACTTCTCGTTACAGTAAACATGTATGGTGAAGAGTGGCAAAAAGGTTACATACTTTGGGCGATGTTAAAACATCAAGCTCACCATCGGGCACAAATGACTGTGTTAATGAGGCAGGCTGGATTAAAAGTTCCCGGAGCATACGGTCCCGCCAAAGAAGAATGGGAAAGCTACGGCATGCCGCCTCAAAAGTAAAATTGAATTTTAGCCCGTTAATTCCAACGGGGGTTTTTTATGAAAACAATTTCGGATTTAGGAAGATTGTGTCTTCAGCATAAGAGTCGGGAGTTTCATAAACCCGTGCGGTCAATGCGTTTATTTTACCGGGTAGTTTCTCATCTTTAATCAACTTCAACAGGTATTTACAGATATTTTCCGCAGTTGAGTGAAAATCAACAATTACAACTTTTGAATCCAATTTGCGAAGTGCATCAATAAGTTCTTTATCCTCCCGCCATGCCATGAATGCGTGGTCAAGGTTTTCGATAAGCGGGTTCACTACTTTGAAAACGTCGTAATAATCGATTACCATTCCGCTTTCGTCCGGTTCACCTTCAATTTCAAGAATCAATTTGTATGTATGTCCGTGCAGGTTTTTACATTTCCCTTTATGAAAAGGGAGGCGATGCCCCATTTCCCACATAAACTCTTTAGCTACTTTCATTAAACTCCTTTCTTTCCCGGTTCCCAGATAAATTTATGTAATTGAAGTTGAAATCTTACTTTAAGGTTGTCGTCAAGTATCCACTCTACTAATTCCGCCGGTTGTATCGCTCCGAAAACAGGTGAAATCAAAATATGACATCGATCTTTTAATGAATACTCTCTAATTATACCTTTTGTCCATTCATAATCTTCCCTGTTTCCTATAACGAATTTCACTTCATCTTTAGGCTTAAGAAACATAATATTCTCATAACGGTTTTTTAGCACCATCTTACTTGATGGGCATTTTAAATCCATTATTATTTTAACCCTTCTGTCAACGGTTTCAATAGGCAGGCTGCCACCCGTTTCAAGCATTACTTCGTAACCTGTATCGCAAAGCTGCTGCATTAGTTCGTAAGCGCCTTCCTGTACCAACGGTTCACCGCCGGTTATTTCTAACAAATTGCAATTATACTTTTTAATTTCAGAGATGATTTCCTCAATAGAATAATCTTTCCCTTCATAAAAAGCATATTCGGTATCGCAATAAGCGCATCTCAAGTTGCAGTAGGTCAACCTTATAAAAATGCACGGAAGCCCGGCATTACTGCTTTCGCCTTGAATTGAATAGTATATTTCGTTTACTTTTATCATAAGATGAATTTAACTAATGCGTAAAAATAAAAATTTTCTTCTAACTTTCCGCTGTAAAAATGAATCATTACTGAATACATGCTATTTTATTTGTGATGAATCAAATTGATTTTCTAAATTTGTATGTAAAATTTCTTGAGAAAGATGTTCGATTAATCTAAACTTAACAACATTGAACCATAAATGAGTTGAATTTGAAACAACTTGACTTTACTCCGTATAAATCAAAAGACGACTTCCGCGGGAATTATAAACTTCACGACCTTGCCGAAGCTGCAGGTAAAAATCTATTGATACAATGGGGAATCGATTTTGAAGAATTCGGAGAGGATAGAAGGTATTCAAAAGTCTGGGAAAAAGGGGAAGATAAACCGGACTTGATTATCACCTACAGGGAGCGGGATGCATTTCTTGATTGGAAAGGAAAGCACAAACCGAAATGGATATTGAATAAAAGAGCAGCCGATTCATACTTGAAGTGGAGTAAGAAATTTCATTTGCCTGTCCTTGTTGCGTTTTTTTTGTTTGATGACGAAAACAGGGTTGCTGATACGCGGTTTGCCAATTTGAATATACATTCATTCAGAGAGTGTGAATCGGAGGCTTGGGATAAGAACCGTGTTGTTGAGTTTACAACCGAACTTCCCGAATTCAAGAAACACAACTTAATGAAATTTTGTTTTGATATTACTGAAACAGATACCGGAGCTATATGAAAGAAACTACAAAACGAGCTTTAATCCTTATATTAAAATATCTACTTGGTTTACTGTTCCTTGTCTCAGGAGTTGCAAAACTGTTCCCGATTGAAAGTTTTGAATTAACGCTTGTCTCTCAAAAAATTGTCGGATGGGAACTTGCACCTTACCTTTCAAGATGTGTAATTGCATTTGAGCTGTTTCTCGGATTTTCGTTTTTCCAGGAAAACTTAATTAAGAAATTCTCATTACCCGCATCCTTTTTACTTTTACTAATTTTTAATGTACACCTTATTTACTCAATAGCAATCGGATCATCTTACGATAACTGTGGTTGTTTTGGCGAGCTACTTCCTATGACTTCACTTGAAGCACTGATTAAAAATATCTTTTTAATGGGAATAATTGGTTACTTATTCACACTAATAAAGGAGGAACGAAAGGAAACACTTGCAATCCCGGCGGCATTATTTGCAATAGCTTTTGCCTGGGTATTTATAATTTTCCCGATTAAAAAGTATGTTATTCCTTCAACTGAAAACGGAATGGAGCGAGAAGAAGGAATAGCGAAAACCAACGATGCAATTGAGATTGTTGAATACGATGCCGACTCAGTTGAACTTAAAATCAAACAGGAATTAATTAAAAAGAAAATAGACACTTCAGTTCTAAAACCAACCGAAGAGATAAAAGCATATCCGAAGAGAAAATCTATTTTCTCATCATACCGGAACTTCAGTAACGGAATTACAACAAATTTGGATGAAGGAATAAAGATAGTTGCCCTGTTCAGTCTTGACTGCGAGCATTGCATGGAAACCGCCCGCGAGTTTATTAAGAAAAAAGGTGAACAGAAGCTACCGGATTTTTATATCTTATTCTTCGGTGATGAAAGACAAATAGATTCGTTTTTCGAATTTGCCGGCGGTAGTTTTCCATTTACGATATTGCCCCCGCAGGAATTTTTCCCGCTGTTAAGCAACAGTCCGCCAAGGGTATGTTTACTGAATAACGGGAACATCTTGCTCGACATGGATTCTAATTCGGAGATAGTCAAAGAGATTGAAAAATTTTTAAGTAAAAATTAAAACTTGATTAGTGGAATATGGTTACAAATAAGTTTTTATGTTTAATAGTAAGTCTGCTTTTAATATCAACAGTTGCGTCCCAGTCAATTCCTGTTTCAGACAAGAATCAATTCAATGCCTCATCCTATCTGCCTAAGAGTAAAGCCGCAGATTACAAACCGGCAAACTTATGCGATACAAAACTTGAAACAGCTTGGGTTGAAGGAGTCGCAGGTTTGGGTATTAACGAATGGGTTGCTGTATATTTGGGTAAATTTGAAATCCTTAAAGATATTAGCGAATTAACTGTCTCGCTTTATCCCGGTTATCAAAAAGATTATCCTTCATTTGGAAATAATAGCCTTCCTACTGAATTAAAATTAGAGTTGTTCCTGGATAAATCCTTAGTCTCATCAAAAGTATACAAGCACAAACCGATGGAGAATTCCGTAAAACTAAAATCGCAAAACCCTACTGCAAAAACCGGTACTGTTTGGTTGAAGATAACGATTCTGAAGGCGAAGAAAGGAAAGAAATGGGAAGATACTGCGATTAGCGAAGTGATTTGTGATTTCACAAAATCAAACCCGAATGATATAAAAGGAGCAATTAAAAGATTTAATGATGGAATCAATAAGCAGAAAAAAGATGTTATTAGAGAGTTTACAAGCATCAAACCGGAAAAGATTCTCGCAGAATTTACATCGGAATTTGATGAAGATTCGATTCCGGGTTCTTCGGCTGAGCCTATAATCCATTCTGATAATGCTGCATATCTCTATGCCCTTGAAGGAGGCGACGGTGCTTCCTATGCTAAATTCAACTTCATCAAAGGTAAATGGCAGCTAACAGGATTTTTCTATTTGTCAAACATGGGATTGTAGTAGATAGTTTTACAACTACTTTTGGATTTATCCGCAAATAAATAACCGGGGACATTGATTTATACTTTTTCATTGAAAGGAAAGAAACATGAAATTTATCTTAGCTTTTATTCTATTGGCGACACAGTTAATTCTCCCGCAAAAAGGCGAAACAAAAATCAGATCGATGAATGAACTTGGTGCGGTTGATGTTCAACTAACCAATTCAGTTTATTGCGAGTACCCGGATATTTGTATCAATAGTAAAAGTGAAATATTCGTAGCTTTTACACAATACGAGGATGGTAAAGAAAAGATTACTCTATATAAAATAATTAATGATCAAGTTCAGGATTCTTTTGTTGTAAGTAAAGAATCAGGGCATGAATACAGACCGAAATTGTTTTGTGATAAAGATGATAAAATCTGGATAACCTGGGCGGCAAAAAGAAATGACAACTGGGAAATTTATCTCCGTTCATTTAAAGAAGGCATTTTTTCAGATGAAATAAATATCTCAAACGATCCGGGAATTGATATGAATCCCGCAATTACAGTTGATTTAAAAAACAATGTATGGATCAGTTGGGAATCATACCGAAATAACAACTTCGATATTTATTCCGCTTGCTATAATGGTACTTCCGTAGAAAGGGTTATCCCGGTATCAAACCACCCGGCAATGGAATTGCGTCCGCAGATTTTAGCCGGCAACAAAAATGATTTATATGTAGTGTGGGATAGACAAATTGAAGACAGTTACACTATACAATTAAAACATTTCGACGGGAAAAAATGGGATGACGAAATAACAGTTAGCCCGGTACATGGTTTTAATCTTGCCCCTTCAATCGCTTTCGACAAAAAGGGAGATTTGACAGTTGCATGGCAATCCAATCTTCAACCGGATGGAAACATGGGACTTCCACGATGGATTTATCTTGCCAAATTTAACGGTAGTAAATTAAGCGAAACTTATTCACTTGCAGAACCAAAGGACTGGATAAAAAACGGTGAAGAACAGGGATTTGAATTCCCAGAGCTCCTGTTTGATAAAGATGGAAATCTGATGATATTCGGACGCACTTCGCAAGGATTTTATACTCAGATTATAAAGGACAAAAAGAAAAGCGATATATTTAAATTTACAGTGGTTGGATGGGGGGGACGCGGGCAGAATATTTACCCGGTAATGGCAAAAGATGGAACTATCTTTTCTGTTAGAAGAGATATTAAGTTTATTTACTTGAATAAAATTCCGGCTGACTATTCAAAACCGTTGTTTAGTAATTCTGTAAATGTAATCCAGCCGGGAAAAATTACTCCGATTAAAAATGACTACAAACTAAAAAAACGACTACAACTAACCGGTGGAAAGAGAATATTCTTTGGCGATATACACCAACACTCTTCTATATCCGATGGTTCCGGTACTATTGATGAATGCTACACCCGCTCAAGGTATGTTTACGGGCAGGACTTTGCAGCATTGACCGACCATGAATGGTTTACAAATAATTTCCTTATTCCTTCCGAGTGGGAAAGAATAAAAATAATTGGAGAAAGTTTTTACAAGCCGGGCGAGTTTGTTACAATTCCTGCTTACGAATGGACTACACCAAGATTACCTGCCGGCTTCGGGCATAAAAATGTCTATTTCTATAATTGGAAACAACCGGTTTTCAGTTTTAATGAAAATGCTAAAAACACAAAAGAATTAAATGAACATCTTGCCAGATGCGGGGCAATTGCAATACCGCATCATCTCGGTTGGTCAGGTACGGATTGGGAGGCTTTTGATGTTGCGATACAACCTGTTGTTGAAATAGTTTCGGCTCACGGCGCTTTTGAGTTTATGGGGAATGAGCCTATAACACACCGCGGCGGAATGCCAGGACATTTTATCCAGGATGGATTAATGAAAGGATTAAAGTTCGGCTTTACAGGCAGTTCCGATGGACACGGACTTCGATGGCATCATGGAGTGGGAACAAAAGAAGATGAATGGCAAACAGGTTTAACGGGAATTATTGCTAACGAATTAACAATTGAATCAGTGTTGAGTGCATTAAAAAACAGAAATACTTTTGCAACTTCAGGCACACGAATTCAAATCCATTTTTCGATTAACGACAACTTAATGGGAAGTGATATTGAGATTAGTACATCGCCGGAAATCGAATTTGAAGTTGTGGGAACAGCACCGTTGAAGTATGTAACAATAGTAAGAGACAATGAAGATGTTTTCTATTTCGGAAAAGATACAAGAGAAGGTTGGGGCGTAAAGAAAAAATTTGTTGATACGGATACCGTGGAAGGCTCTCATTATTACTATCTCCGTGCTATTCTTGAAGATGGTGAAGTAGCATGGAGCAGCCCGATTTGGGTAAATATCAAAAAGTAGCCTAACTAATCAAAAGTTATTTTTAGTAATCGGGAGTACAGCCGCAGCCGTACTCCCGATTTTTTATTAAACTTATCTTACATCAAAACTATCAATTAATGTAATCTCTCCTTCCATCTCATTCATAGTGCCTTCTTTAGGCGGCACACCGAATGTAAGAACGTTAATTTTATCTCCGTCAACTTCAACTATTGAATAATGAAAGGCACGGATACCGACAAAGTCATCCGATGCCTGTGCATTTCCATCCGGTCCGTAGTTATAATTCAAAACCTTATAATATGGAAGGGCTTCATCATAAGTTAATTCCTGCCCCCGCTTTTTTACTTCGGGGTTATCGCCGTATTTAGAATTAAAATAATATACAGGCGCCCCGGCACTTCCTGTAATTATCTGGAAAACACCATCAACAGACTGCCTGCTATAAAGATGTTCGTGTCCGCAAAAGTATGCGGGAACGTTATAGTCTACCAGTAATTTCCAAAACATATCCCGTTGATTCAAATACCACTGCCTTGTGGAATCCAATGGTAAAGTTAAATTCATTCCTAAATTAGGAAGACCGTCGCGTAAATGTCCGCCTACCGGGAAAGGCATTTCGTGGCTGATAACAAAAGTATGTTTGTTCTCTTTTTCTTTCCCTTCTTTCAATACCTTTTCAACCCAATCAAGATGTTTTATGTAGTGCCAATCCCGTCTATCGTCGGTTGTATCTTCGGGATCACCGTAATACCATCTATCACTATTGAGAACGATAAAACGGACATTATCATGTTCGAAATAGTAAGTTAAACCAAGTTCATCTTCCGGTCCGTTCTGAGGCATATCGGGAAAGACTTTTCTGAAGTTCTCTTCATCTTTATAATGCTGGACTTCATGATTTCCAACTGTAACCCATACCTTAGGCTCTATCAAGTTCGGATGTTTGTAAACTGGTTCCATTACTTTTTTCCAACTTAATAATTCAAATACGGTTCTATCCGGGTCGGTTCTACTTCCATCAACCATATCACCCGGGAAAATTAAAAATTTTATATCATTATGGTTTTGTAGTAAATGCTCTACTAATGCAGATAGAACCGGTTCATTTACGCCGTTATACTTTCCACGGCTGTCCGACATTACGGCAAATTTAAAACTTTGCGGTAAAACCGGAATGGTTACCGCGAACAGCAGCACAACAACAAAAATATACTTCAATATTCTTTTCTTCATTTCATCTCCTAAAATTGATTGCTTCTTATAATCAACAATTATTTTATAAGAATAAGTTCTTCTTGGGGAGTAGAAAGATATTCGCAGCCGTTTTCTGTAACAACAATTTCTTCTTCCATAGTAACTATTCCGCGATCTTTAACGGTTAATCGCGGTTCGATAGTGAATACCTGTCCGACTTCTATCGGCAGGTAAGGATGTTTTCCATACCGTTCCCATCTTGGATAAAAGCCAACACCGCCGTCGTGTGCAACTCTTCCAACCTGATGCCCCAATGCGTGTTGATATTCTTCATAACCGTTTTCCACGATGTAATTTCTTGCCGCATCATCAACTTCGCAGCCGGTAATGCCGGGTTTAACTATTGCTTTAGCTTTTCTGATAGATTCTTTAAGCACGTCAAATCCTTTTTGAACCTCCGCAGGTGCAGTATCCTGTCCATCTTCAAGAACGTACCATGTTCTTTGAAGATCGGAACAGTAACCGTTAATTTTAACTCCGAAATCGATGTTGATTATATGTCCTTTCGCAATTACTCTATCTGTTGGACCGGCATGTGCTCCGGCTGTATCGGGACCCGTAAAAACTGCTGGACAGTGGTCTTCGTCCCAAGCCAGCTCAAATCCCTTTTCGGCAACGATTCTTTTTATAAATGCACCGACTTCCTTTTCGGTTTTCCCGGGTTTCATAAAGTTAGTAACCATATCGAAGATCTGAAGGGTCTCTTTTACTGCTTCCTTCATATAGTTCAGTTCTGTTTTTGATTTTCTTCCTCTCAATGCGGCTATAATTTCTTCTGAAGAAACAAGCGAATTGTTGAAAGGAGTATCTTTTAGAAGATTATTCAAAACGAGGAACATACCGTGTGTCAAACCATCGGCAAGATTGGAGTCGGTTGAATAGTTGACGGCGATTTTCGCCGGTTTATGTTTATTCAAATACTCAAGGAAAGGCTCTTTGATTGATTTAACATACCCTATTACGTTTTTAAATGTGCCTGTCATTTCCATATTCGGAACGTCAAGCGAGCCGAGAATTGCGGTTGTGTCGCCATTCCTGTTAATCATAAATGCTGACTGCCATGTACAGTTTGTGCCTACTACAATATCAATTGAAGGATCATGCAGCGTTGCGCTTTCTCTAACGAAAATAAGCCAAAGGTCGATATTTTTCTCGTTCAATATTTGAATTGCCTGGTTAATCTTTTCCAGAACTATATTCTTATCCATTTTAACTCCGGGTTTATTACAAAAATACAAGTTGATTATTTTGCCTTATTCAATTTAATAAAAACCTTGAAAACGGCAGAGCCTTGCTCTTTTTTCTTGCTGGTTTGAATGACAAATTCAAAAAAAAATCACTATTTTAATGTTACTTTTGAAAACATTAATAACAGAAAGGAAATAGAAATGAAACTATATTTATACTCCCTTATGCTGCTTTCGATATTACTAATCGGTTGTGCAGGAAGTAAAGAGGCGAAATTGGAAATGAAACTCGGAAGTTTAAATGTTTCCGATTGCAGTAACTCAACTACATTGTCCAATCCCGCTGAATTTATGGGTGAGACGGCAGATAATTTGGTTGTTTCAAGTCTTACTAAAGCACTTAGTTTATCGTTCGACGTTAGAACACGTTGTAATGCTCAATTAACCGCAGAATTAGAAACAGACGGGAGTAACATAAAAATAAAATTAAGAAATCTTCAACCTCAAACGTCCGATTGTGTTTGTTTTGTTAAAGTAACAACATCGGTACTTGACGTTGCGGCAGGCAACTATCATGTTATGGTTACAAATAGCGACGGAACGCAGCTTTTAGCAAATCAAAGAGTTACGGTTCAATAGTTATTTATCCATAAATAGTTTTATGGCGTAGAACAGCAAGAAAACCCCGAAGATTTTTTTTAAAATATTTTCGGGGAGTGTAACCGCAACTTTTGAAGCGAAATAACTGCCGACAATAAAAGTAACACACATAAAAGCGGCTGACTTTATTTCTACAAAACCGGCTTTATGGTAATTCATAACTGCGAATATCCCTATCGGCGGAAGCAGTAATGCTAATGATGTTCCCTGTGCTTGATGTTGCGAGTATCCAAGCAGCATTACAAGTGCAGGGACAATTATTAATCCGCCTCCGATTCCAAGGAAACCGCTTATTATTCCGGCTGCAAGACCGATTCCAAGTAAAACAATAGTTGAATACATCTACTCCTCATTACATTTCAAACATATAGTTGATTCTATCTGCAAATTAATAAATTATTGCGGTAATAACATAATCATTCTTATCTGATAAGAGGGTGCAATTGTATTAACAAAAAAAATGGGAACCCCACGTAAAATGTTCTAATTTGTCAGGAAAAAATATCTTGAAATGATCTTTACTTTAAATAAAGAAAAAGCTACATTCTAACTCAAATTTTAGGAGTCTTGTTATGAAAACTTGTAATAGATTTTTCCTATTAATTCTTCTTTCTGTTTTTGCTGTTTCTGTTTTGCATGCCCAATCATCAACTTTTAGCGTTCAGGCATATAAAGAGTTTCTGTCAACTCATCAAAACATGACCTCTGCACAATTGATGCAGATGCACGATGCGGGATTATTTAAAGCGAACATCGTTTCTGAGTGGGATTCCGCATTGTTCAAGGATAGTATAGCTTCCAAGTATAATCTCACAGACCATGAAATTACGCTTTTGCGTAATCATGGATTTATGGTATCGGAAAGGTTGACAAGCGAAAGTTTCGGTAACGCTTTTCTTGAAATATTTCACAACGACCTTCCGGTCTTCATTTCAACTGATGCAATACTGCATGCACTCCATTTTTCATACAACAGAATATTAAAAGATGTAGAACTCGGATTTATTATCCCCCGGCTCGGAACGATGCTTACAAATCTTAGAGCTAATATGTCCCAGCTTGAAGCAAGGTACGCTTCCGAACCCGACATGATGCAGCCGTTAAAAGACGTGGATGTTTACTTTACGATTGCAGCCAAACTGTTGGGACAAAATGTTAATCCATATTTCAGTAGTAATGCTATTATTGTAAATGAACTGATGGCATTGATAGAATCGGAACAACTCGATCAATATGATTTATTCTCTTCGGTATGCAGGTTGATTGACTTCAGCCAGTTTACACCACGTGCACATTATACAGACCCGTATCAGCCGCAGCTTGCAAAATACTTCAAAGCAATGATGTGGCTTGGAAGAATTGAGGTTTACCTTTCTACTCCAAGAGCCTTGTCAGGTCCATGTCCAATGCCTGCTCCGGCAGATATTCAGCGGCAGACAATTGATGCGTTTTTAATTAAGGAGTTATTTGAATTCGCAAATGTAAACCCGATTTATGATGAAATTGAAACCATTCTAAAGTTTTTCGTGGGCGACCCTGATAATGTTACTATAAACAATCTTGATTACCTTGCGGATGCTATTCAGTTAACATTTGCAAGCGAACTGCTTGATACTGTCAAATTGAAAGCATTTCAGGATACATTAAAAAACCAATCCTTCGCATATCAAAGAATACTTTCGCAGGTACTTATCAGTACTGATGCAGATTCTATAATACCGGCTTCTGCTTTCCTCTTTTTCGGGCAGCGTTTTATAATTGATTCCTACGTGTTTAGTCATGTGGTGTATGATAGGATAAATCATAACGGCTATTTAATCAAAAGAATGCTTCCTAATTCTCTTGACGCACTTTTTGCACTCGGTAACGATGCGGCAGCACAACTGCTTATAAACGATTTGAATCAGTACCACTACTCCACTAATCTTGCAGGAGTTCGTTATTTGATTGATTCTTATGATAATAGTTATTGGGAAGTGACCATTTATAATATGTGGTTGAATTCTGTTCGTAAACTTAATCCACCGGAGGCAAGAGACAATCTCCCGTACTTTATGCAAACGGCAGCTTTCTGGCAGCAGAAAATGAACACCCAGCTTGCTTCCTGGACTCAATTACGACATG
>DAIRET010000219.1:0-4328 GCA_036795455.1 Ignavibacteriaceae bacterium | reverse complement strand
AAAAAGAGATTGTTCACTTTGACCCCTGCTTCGCTATTCAAGACCTTGAAGATTATGTGAAAGAAATCGAATTCAAGTTTTTACGGTTCAGAATTCAACAGGTCGGGCTTATTTACTATATGAGAAGTTTCGGGAAAGTAAACTACTCGGAAGTTTATAGCTTCGATATGGAAGCCAACGAAGCAAAATGGCAGAACGATAGAGTATTTGCAGAATTGATCTTTGCATTTGATGAGATAGATTTCAATAACGTTTCGGTGCCTGAAAAGAAAACGATTGCTGACTTTCCTGAAAGTAAACCTATTTATACAAGGATTAATACCGGTGTATCGGATATCGATTTTGAAGTGGATAAACAGTATAACCCTGTTGATACAAAAAAACTGACTGTACAGGGTTCATCAAGAACAACCAAAAGGATTGAGATTGTTAAACCGGGTACATTCGACAGAATGTTTACAAACGAAGTTGATACAAAAGCAGAAGTGATTAAACCGGCTCCTTCTGCTTTCAGTTCTTTTCTTGACAGGGTGAAAAAGAGTACTGTTGTTGAAGAAGGAGAAATTCCTTCGGGTGTTGTAAATCAATCTGCAAACCAGTTCAAAGATTTTGTTAAAAACAGGCAGAAAGAGCAGTTCGTTTTGAGGTTCAAAGGAAAGTGATTTTGCTTTTCAGGGACGCGCTACAAAACAGAAAAATTACTTTATTTTGTCAATCCGTTCACTTGGCGAAGCCATCTCCGAAGGATCTTGCAGACTTCGGAGAAGCGAACGGGAATCCAGTCAAATGGGTACGAAATATTGCCGTCGGATTTATCCGACGGACTGGAAAGTGAACAAAAACTAATTGGGCTTCAGCCCCATTTTCACTGAAAATTCTCCCACCCGATTATCCGGCTTTTTCGAAGAATCATCGAAGGTGTCTTTGAACTTTGGACAGCTCATAAAAGAATGTGGCTAAAGCCAATAGTACATTGTTCTATTTTGTCAATCCGTTCACTTGGCGAAGCCATCCTTCGGAGAAGCGAACGGGAATCCAGTCAAATGGGTACGAAATATTGCCGTCGGATTTATCCGACGGACTGGAAAGTGAACAAAAACTAATTGGGCTTCAGCCCCATTTTCACTGAAAACAGAGGTCAAAGCAGACGGCAATTGTACAGTTCGTTTTGAAATCCAAACAGAAGAAATTATTCTTTTATCTCTGAAATCATTTGCTCAAATAATTCAGGTAAATTGTTGAATGTATTACTCGATACTTTTTCAAAAATGTTCTTCTCAAAATCCACTTTATCTTTTAGAGAGAAGTATTTTTTTATACCATCAACAATTGCAGCAGGGGATTCCGGTTCAACAAGTATCCCGGTTTTCCCATCATCAACAAATTCCAACAAGCCCCCCACTTTAGTTGCAACCACCGGTTTTCCGAAGCCGTAAGCAACATTTAAAATTGCACTTTGTGTTGCACTGCGATAGGGGAGAATTACAAGTTCGCTTATTTTATGATACTGCTCAATCTCTTCATTGGGAATAAACCGGTTAACTATTTTTATACTTGATTCAAGGTTGTGTTTTTTTACAATGTTGAAATATCCTTCAGGTGAATCATAAAATTCTCCGAGAACCAACAATTTTAGTTTGGGATTGTACTTCACAATATCCGGCATTGATTCGAGCAAAATATCAAGTCCTTTGTATTTACGGACGTACCCGAAAAAGAGAAGGATCATGCTATCGGCTTCAAAACCAAGATTTTGTTTCAGAGATTCCGCATTTACGGTTTCATCTTTTTTATACTCAAATACAGGTAACTCCGAGCGGTAAATCTTTCTTCCTTTTGCAATTCTTGTAAGATCGTTTTCAACTTCGGAAGACAATGCAAGGAATATGTTCGCATTTGACAGACCGAAGTATGTGAGCATTCTATCTATAAAGTGCCCTTCGTGCGAGATAAAATTTTCGGTGATAAAGAGGATTTTACCTTTATACTTCCGTTTGATTAAAAAAGAAATCGTAAAATGACAGAATGAAAAAAACGGGTGCCACCAGTTAAAAACTACAAGGTCGGCATTCTCTTTCCGCAGTTTTGAAGCTACTTTAATCCAGTTAAAGGGATTGATTGAATTTACTACTCTTTCACTCGGGGCTTTTTTGAATACAACTTCACTTTTATCGAACTGCGTTGTTCCGGGGAAAAGGAATGACGGGTAAAGCAGTTTGTAATTGTAAATTTTTACATCAAATCTTTTGCTTAAAATAAAATAAACATAAGTTATAAATGTCGGGTTACCCCCTCTGTACGGGTACGCTGGTCCGATTATTACAATTTTCTTTGATTTTTTTTCCGTCATAATCTTTTGAATGTTCTTAAATATACAATGCAAAGATAACGGATTGAGCGAAAGTGTTCAAATATAAGAGGATGAAACTAAATTTGTTTTAAATCCGGACTTTATATTTTAATACTCAAGGTTTATAATACTCAACTCAAACCAAAGAAAAGCCGACTATTTTGCAGCAAAATGCAAAATAGTCTTGACCATTTTGCAATTCTATGCTTGAGTAAGATTAACTGTATATCTGGATGTAGAAGAGAGCAATCTGATTTTTCCTTTATTTCATCTTCCAATTTTTCAATAACATAAAGAAAAATGTTTACTTCATGCTCCAAACTATTGTATATTAAATAAGTAAAGATTATTTTTCACCACAAAATTAAATAAAATGGAGCAACTAAATGACACTTGACGCACTTGGAATGATAGAGACTAAAGGATTAGTCGGAGCAATCGAAGCTGCCGATGCTATGGTTAAAGCAGCAAAAGTTGAATTAATAGGGAAAGAAACAATCGGCGGAGGATTTGTTACTGTAATGGTTAGAGGCGACGTAGGCGCCGTTAAAGCCGCAACAGATGCCGGAGCAGCCGCTGCTCAACGCGTTGGTGAATTGGTTTCGGTTCACGTTATTCCGCGTCCCCACTCCGAAGTTGAACTTATTCTTCCTAAAAGAGCAAAATAATTTATTATGCCTCTTGCTTTAGGATTGGTAGAGACTAAAGGTCTCATCGGGGCAATTGAAGCTGCGGACGCAATGGTCAAAGCAGCTAATGTTCAACTTGTCGGGAAAGAAAAAATAAGCTCAGCTCTTATAACGATTAAAATAGTTGGTGAAACTGCTGCTGTTAAACATGCAGTTGATGCGGGAGCAGCAGCAGCTCAAAGAGTAGGGGAGCTTGTTTCAATTCATGTTATACCGAGTCCCGATGAACAAATCTCTTCTTTATTTCCTGAAATATCCGATATCCCCGAACCGGGAGAATTAAAACCGAAACCGGCTAAAGTTAAATCACCTAAAGTAATCAAAGAGGTTGAAAAAGTTCAAGAGGCAATTACACCTGAACCGGAGGAAATCAAACCCGCCGAAGTCGTTACGGAAAAAATTGAAGAGGAACCGGTAGAGGAGATAGCTCTTGAACCCAAAGAAGAAATTGTTTCTGCTCCCGTTGTAGTAACAGAAACTGAGCCTGTAGAAAAAAAGATTTCAAAACCAAAACCGGAAAAACCTTCTTTTCAAAAAGTAAATCCAAGTTTTGAAACACTTTTCAGCACTGAAGTCATTGCGGAAACCGAACCGAAAGTTGTAAAAAAGAGAGCTGTAAAAGTATCTGAGACAATCTCACGGTTAAGAGAAGAAGCTCTTAAGGAAATCAAACCGGCAGCAGAAGAGAAACCTACTGAAACAGTTGAAGAACCTGAAACCGTTACAAAAGAGATTGGTGATGAGAGCCTTGAAAAAATGAACGTTCATCAACTTAGAAAGCTTGCCCGTTCAACTGAAGGCTTTCCGATTGCAGGCAGAGAAATATCAAAAGCAAACCGTACTACACTTCTCGAATACTTCAAAAAGATATAGATTTCTCAATATTTAATTAGTGGAAATTAGTGCCATTAGTGGCAGAAAAGGGTTGCCACTAATTACTCGAATAAACACGAATTTAGCTCAAATGTGTATTAGACTTAATCCTTCGATACTGTTCGTTCAAAAATGTAATCTATGTTTTTTAACATTTTAGAATAATCGAAAAGTTCATCAATTTCATCTTTAGAAAGGAATTTGTTTATCTCCGGAGTTTTTAAAAGTTCATCTTTCATGTTCTTTGTTTTGTCTCTCCACACATCCATTGCGGCGGTTTGCACGAATTTATACGCATCCTCTCTTGATGCTCCCTTTTCTGTAATTTTCAATAGTACTTTTTGAGAGAAAACCAACCCGCGTGTAAGGTTAAGATTGTTGATCATATTCTCCGGGTAAACCAAAAGATTTTTTAT
>DAIRET010000030.1:0-20779 GCA_036795455.1 Ignavibacteriaceae bacterium | reverse complement strand
GCAGGTAACCTGTTTCATCCATATCAAGTATTCCTTTGAAAAGTTCCGTATTCGGTTTATGCCCGATTGCAACGAATAATCCGTCAGCTTGAAAATCTTCTTCCGTACCTGTTTTTGTGTCTTTAAGAATTATACCCGTCATTCGTTTACGACCATTCTCTTCGATACCTTTTATCTCTTTCACTACTTTGTTAAGCGCGAATTTAATTTTAGGATTTTTCTGTGCTCTCTCAAGCATAATTTTTGAAGCACGGAACCCGTCTCTTCTATGAACCACATACACTTCCGAAGCGTGTTTGGTAAGGTAATTAGCTTCTTCCATTGCAGTATCGCCTCCGCCAACAACTATGACGCGCTGATTCTTAAAGAAGAATCCGTCGCAAGTAGCACATGCAGAAACACCGAATCCCATATACTTCATTTCGCTTTCGATACCAAGTAGTTTTGCCGAAGCACCGGTAGAAATTATCACTGCATCGGCTGTATAAGTCTCGTCATACGATTTAACTGTAAACGGTCGTTTAGAGAAATCAACTTCGGTAACTTCTTTGAACATACATTTTGCCCCGAAACGGGTTGCCTGTTTTCTCATTATGTCCATCAATTGAGGACCTTGAATACCATGTTCAAAACCGGGATAATTTTCTACTTCTGTAGTAATTGTTAATTGTCCTCCGGGTTGAAGTCCTTCAAAAACCATAGGTGCAAGGTCTGCTCTGCCTGTGTATAATGCTGCAGTTAGTCCCGCTGGTCCCGAGCCGATAATTATAATTTTACTGTGATTTGGTTGTGTCATAAATTCCTCTTAAAGTTCACTTTTTCAATAATAAAATTACTGATTAATCCCCCTAAAAAAAAGATAGAGGAGGAGAATCAAATTAAAAAATGTTGTGATTGTTAGATTCATTTTCCCTCATTTGGGTTCAGTTAATTCACTCCTCTGTAAAAATGAAGCATTTCTTTTCAACCCTTTTAGTTTAGCTCTCTGAATAGGGCTGTCCTTAAATCTCTCCTTGAATTGTTTGTTATCCATCTCAAAAATTTGGGAAAGCTCAATTTCAGTTTCTTCATTAAAAGGATTAAACTCAGTTATTAAGGTGGTTCTTGAAAACTTCTTGTTCCAAGGACAAACGTCCTGGCATATATCGCAGCCGAAAAGAAATCCTGCGAACTTATCTTTAAATTCCCCTGGTATCTCACCTTTATTTTCAATTGTTAGATAAGATATACATTTATTTGAATCAACTACATATTCTTCGGTTATAGCATTAGTAGGACAAGCATCAATACAAGCAGTACATGAACCGCAGTGGTCGGTTACATTTGTTGAATGCTCTATTTCTATATTTGTAAAAATATTTGCAATAAAAAACCAACTCCCGTTATTTTTATTAATTACGAGACTATTTTTTCCGAGCCATCCCAAGCCGCATTTAACTGCCCATGCTTTGTCCATTACCGGACCCGTATCAACGTAAGAAACAGCTTCCAGTTGGGGTGCAAACTTCTTCATCATTTCAATAAACAAATTGAGTTTTTCCCATATAATTATATGATAATCTTTTCCCCACGCATAACGTGAAATTTTTCCGTACCCGCTTCTGTTGTTATGCTGATACCCGGTATAGTAATTCATGCCAAGAGATATGATGCTTTTGGCTGAAGGGAGAATTTCTTTTATATCAACTCTTTTTTCTAAATTTCTTTCCATGTATTTCATCCCGGCATGATAACCTGAATTAAGCCATTTATTTAGATTGTCTGTCTCTGTTTTCAATAACTCTGCTTCAGCAAAACCGACAAGGTCAAAGCCGAGCGATTTTGCTATTTTAACAATGGTATCGTTATTCAATTGCGGAATTACCAATTTAACTTCTTTGGGATTACTTTAACAAAAACATCTTCATTTAGTAGAGTTACTTCGTAGGTATCAACTCCTTTAAACCCGTTGGGGCGTTTGCCGTCCCGCAAATTAAATTCCCAACCGTGAGCCGGACAAACCACGCAGCCCTCTTCAACAAAACCATCAAACAGTATCGCAGAATGCTGATGCGGACAAATATTGTTCAGTGCGTATACCATACCGTCAACTTTGAATAAAGCTATTTCGGTTTCATTTACTATAAATCTTTTCCCTTGTCTCTCTTTCAGTCCTGAAATTTTACAAACACTAAAAAAACCTTGCTCTAAAAGTTCCGCTTCTGTTCTTATGCTTATTTGATTATCCATAAATTATATTACTTGATAAATGTGATTTTTGGTTCTACAAAACAAATTTAATGAATCCGGGAGAAGAGATAAAATCTATACTACTAAAAACTGATAAGGTATGGAGTGAAGATAGCGGTAAATCAAGACATGACAATATACTTTCATTATTGATTTAATTCAGAAAATAATTCAAGAGAATTTCTTACTTTTGTTCCATAAATCATTTTTGGTGTAGAGAACCACGGAATTGTAATTTAATATAGTTCATCTAAATAAAAAGGAGTAAAAATGAAGGCATTGATAACATTATTATTTCTAATCCTTTCTTTCAACGGACTTTCACAAACGGATACGGTTGTGGTTAGTCCCTGGTCAAAATCCGGTAATATCGGGTTAAATGTAAACCAAATAGCGTTAAGTAATTGGTCGCAAGGTGGAGACAATAGTATAGCCTGGACATTATTTACCAACATGGCGCTCAATTATAAAGCGGAAACATGGGAGCTAAAAAACTCTTTGAAAGTTGCTTTCGGAAGGACAAAACTGGGAAGTGATGATTATAGAACAAATGATAACGAGCTTTACCTGGAAAGCGTTTTATCCTATAAAGTGGGCTGGGCAGTTGACCCTTATTTCAGTAATACGGTTAGAACTGCGATAGGGAAAGGATACGATTATAAGACTGTTCCGTATATTGAAATTGCATCCCTGTTTGACCCGGGTTATATCACTCAAAGTTTAGGTTTCACTTACAACAAACTTTCCAATTTTACTACCCGTCTTGGAGTGGCGCTTCAAGAAACATTTTCTGATAAATACAGAGCTAAATACCTTAAAGACACTTCCAAAGCAATGCAGCTTGATACCGGTATTGAATCGGTTACAGAAGGGAATTACGCATTTGAAGAGAATCTTTTATTAACTAGTAAATTAAGGTTGTTCAGCCGCTTCGACTCGATGGATGTTTGGGACGTAAGGTGGGATAATACTATTACAGCAAAGATATCTAAATATGTAAATGTTAATCTTAACGTTCTACTTATTTACGAAAAGAATCAATCGCTCAAAACACAACTTAAAGAAGCTCTTCAACTCGGTTTTACTTATAATTTATTCTAACAAAAAGAGGAAAACAAAATGAAAATAGTTAATGAATTTAAAGCATTTATAAAACGCGGTAATGTTATTGACCTTGCAGTCGGTATTATTATCGGTGCAGCGTTTGGCAAAATAGTTAGTTCATTTGTGAACGACGTAATGATGCCCCCGATAGGTTTGATTCTCGGCGGTCTGGATTTTTCCGACTTTGCATTAGTTTTAAGAGAAGCCGCTGGAGATGTTCCGGCTATAACTATTAAATACGGTGTGTTTATTTCGATGATTATCGATTTCCTAATCGTCGCTTTTGCAGTATTTCTTGTAGTTAAAGTAGTGAATAAACTTAAAAAAGAAGAAGAAGCAAAACCCGCACCTCCTCCGCCTGTAACAAAGGAAGCTGAATTGCTCGGTGAAATTAGAGATATTCTGAAAGCAAAATAAAACAGAAGTTGTTTTTGAAGGCACTATTTCTTTAAGATTATTTTAAAAGTAGTGCCTTCCCCCATTATTGAAGATTTTACAAAAATTTTTCCTTTGTGGTATTCTTCTATTATTCTTTTAGAAAGACTTAATCCTAATCCCCAGCCTCTCCGCTTTGTACTATAACCGGGGCGGAATACATCTTTTCTTCTCTTCAAATCAATTCCTTTCCCGTTGTCTGTTACATCAATTTCAACTTTATTTTTATGAGGAATTATTTCTATTGAGATTCTACCGTGGTCATGTTCAATAGCATCAAGTGCATTTTTAATCAAATTTTCAAATACCCATTCAAACAATTCATGGTTGAGTCTTGCTTTTGTATTCTGATCACCCGTAAGTAATAGTTCTACACGCTTGCCGGACTGGGGTAGTCTTCTTTTAAAGTAGTCTGTAACTCTACTCAACACTTCATAAATACATTCAATTTTTAGTTCGGGTTTAGAGCCGATCTTTGAGAACCGGTAAGTTATCTTGTTAAGTTTTTCTACGTCGTCATGTATTTCTTCCGCTGTGTCGAGCACTTTATCCGGGTCGGAGTAATTTAGTTTTAGAATTTCTATCCAGCCCATCAAACTTGAAATAGGTGTTCCGAATTGATGTGCTGTTTCTTTAGCCATTCCAACCCAGATATTGCTTTGCTCGCTTTTTTTTATCTGGCTAAATCCTATATAACCGATGATTATAAAAAGAGCAGCAATAAGAAGCAGTAAATAAGGATAGTATTTTAACTGGTTAATTAACTCGGAATCGCCGTAATGTATTTTTGTCAGGATGATCGTATCTCCCTCTATAATATACATTACAGGTATCGGTCTGTTGATAGCATCCATTTCGGCTATCTTTTCATCGAAGAATATTTTCAGTTTGTTTTCAGAAAGAGAGGTATCATATTTTATATTTCTGATATCCGTTTTACTCTTAAAATTTACGTTGTTCGCTTCGTCTGTTAGTATTAGGGGGAAGTCAATCGGGCGAATAATATTTTCAAAAAGGAATGTAATATCGTTAGCTTCATCACTTGAGTTGGCAACATATTCAAGTCCCTTTGCAAAAAACTGGACCATTTCACGTTCTTTAATCTGGAGGTTTTCAACCATTGAGTTTGTATAAAGCAGGGTACCTCCGCCGATGCAAAGAGCTACGACAAGAAGAAATACTTTGATATTAACGGAAGCGGGACCGCCGCTCATTTTCATTCGGCATACTCCGTATAAAAGCGATCTAAAGCGGAGAAAAGTGATTTTGCAATTTTCTCCTGGAACCACTCTTCTGTTAATAATCTTTCCTGTTCCGGTACGCTCATAAATGCAGGTTCAACAAGCATCGCTATAGATTCCGGGATTCTACACATGTAAAGATTATCCCAGTAAAAACCGAAATCATTAATCTGAAGATTGTCAAGCAGAGATTTATAAACCATCTCGGCAAGTGGTTTTGCTTGCGGGTAATAGTAATATGCAGAAATTCCGTTATGTACAACCGGGTTTACCCCCTGCGGTACTGCGTTGTTATGAATGCTTAGCGAAATCTCGGCGTTAAATGAATTAACAACCGCTTTTCTTTCTCTAAGGTTTAACCCTTTTTCTCCTTTATGCGTTAGATATACTATTGCTCCGGCATCTTCAAGCATTGACTTTAATTTGAGAGTTATTTGCATGTTTACATCTTTCTCTCTTATCCCGCGTGGACCAACAGCACCGGCATCCGGTGTATGTCCCGGGTCCAAAACAATCTTTCTTCCTTTCAGTTGATTATTCCAGAATAAGAAAGCCGAATTCCTTTTCGCCGGCTTGTTTATATTAATTTTCAATATAGAGCCGTCATAAACCGGTTTATATCCCCAATGAGTTTTTTGATTTAAGAATACATCAATTTTTAATACACCTTCAACAGGTTGCGTCCATTTTACGTCTTTAATAAAATCGGTAGAACGGTTATAATGAATCCAATCGATGTCCGATGTAATGTTATAAATAAGAATTTCCAGTACCTGCGGATTTGTATGTTGAATTACTTTATAAGGTAGGCGTTCACTTAGACCTATTTCAATTCCCACACTGTTTTCAACTTCTTCAACTCTTACTACCGAGACAACACCTTTGGGCGGGGGAGTTCCGGCAGGAAGAATCGACACAGAGTTATCAGGCAGGTACACATACTGCGATGAGCCGAGAACAGCTTTGTACCACGCACCCTCTTTCTGTTTTATGTGAAATTTGATTCCCTCTTCAAGAAAAAGATTGTAACCTAATCCCGCACCATATCTTCCAACAACAAGATTCGGTTCGTACTTGGTTTCTACAACAAGCGGGATATTGTTATCAAGCGTGGAGATAGAGCCTTTTGCAGTGGTTTTAACCGGAGCAAAACCGCTTTTTTCTGCTGTTATTGTAATCTTTGAATTTTTCAATTCTTTATTGATTATTACGGCTCCCCGGTAAATTCCCGTTACTTTATTGTCTATTCCTTTAAATCCGTCTCCGAATATGGCATCGCCGATAAGGTATTTCTTTTCAATGATTGTTTCAGCCATAGGGAAAGTACCCGTCATTCCTTCTACGGAGAAGTATAGTTTAGCTCCGGGTGTTGCTCTTGCTTCAACTTCGATAAGGTCATTAAGGCTTAGTAATAAATTCTCATTCGGTGCTATCTTCCAACCGGTGTCAATTACTAATTGATCGTCAGGTAATTCCTTCGGGGGAAGTTTGACTTTATAAATTTTTTCAACTTCAACAGTCTTGTTATCAAACTGGATTTCGTAAACGAACTTTCCTTTTGTAGTTCCGTTATCGTCAAAAAGAATTATCGGGCAGTAACAGAGAAAAGCGCCGTCTTCTTCAATTACTGCGTCAACATCATTTATTTTTAATTTAGCGCTTTGCTTTTCAATCTGACCTAAAATAAAAACGGGTTTACCGTTTATTTCTATTACTTCGTTTGTAGTAGGATAAACTATTTTAATTCCTACTTTTTCATCTGCCTGGGGAATAGATAACCGCAGGGAGCAGATTAATAATACGAGAAAATAAAGAGGTATGTTTTTCATTCAGTATAAAAAGTTTGATTTCGTTTTGGACCGACAGACACGATACCGATCTTAATTCCGGCAGCGTTAGAAATGAAGTCTAAATACTCTTTCGTTTTTGCCGGAAGCTGCTCATAAGAAGTACATTCTTTTGTACTGCTGTTCCAGCCCGGTAGTGTTTCATAAACCGGCTTAACAAAAGCAAGTCTGTCGTAATCGGTAGGATATGATTTTAATAACTTACCACCGAGTTCATAGCCGGTACAAACTTTGATTTCATCAAACACGTCAAGAACATCAAGTTTTGTTATTGCAACACTGTCTAACCCGTTTATCATTGCAGAATACTTAACAAGAGCAGCATCAAACCACCCGCATCTGCGGGGTCTACCGGTAGTAGCTCCGAATTCATTTCCGATTGTTCTTAGTTTTTCTCCGTCTTCATCAAGTAATTCCGTAGGGAAAGGACCTTCTCCAACACGTGTTGTATAAGCTTTAACGATACCGATAACCGAATCTATTTTTGTCGGAGGAATACCTGTCCCGGTGCAAGCGCCGCCGGCAGTCGGATTGGAAGAAGTAACAAAAGGATAAGTACCGTGGTCAACATCAAGTAAAGCTCCCTGGGCACCTTCCAGCAGTATTGATTTTCCTTCAGCGATTGCGTTGTTCAGAAAAGCGGGAACGTCTTTTATGTATGGGTCAATCTTTCTATCGAACTCCATGTAGCATTCGATTATTTCTTCAACATTTAGTTCGGCATGATTGTAAATCTTTTTTAAAAGAGTGTTCTTTTCTTCAAGGTTTTCACGGATTTTTCTTTCAAGAACCTTTTTGTTCAGCAGATCAATTATCTTTATACCTTTCCGTGCGTATTTATCGATATAGCATGGACCAATGCCTCTTCCGGTAGTACCTATTTTTTGTTTACCGCTCTCGCTAATTGAGTCAAGGAGTTTGTGGTAAGGCATAATTAAATGAGCATTGTGACTGATAAATAATCGTCCGTCAACATTGATATTGTGTTGTTTTAGGAAATCGATTTCGGATAATAATGCAGCCGGGTCAATTACAACACCGTTGCCGATAACACAGGTTACATCGTCCCGTAAAATACCGGACGGAATTAAATGGAGGACATATTTTTTATCCTCTATTTCAACGGTGTGCCCTGCATTTGCACCCCCCTGGTAACGTGCAACTATGTTAAAATCCTTACTTAAAAGGTCAACTATTTTTCCTTTCCCTTCGTCGCCCCATTGACTGCCGACAAGAATAGAAACGCTCATTAAAACTCCGCATTTAAAATGAAAAAGAAAAACTCCGAATCGAATCCGGAGTTGTAGAATTTAGGTATATAATAAATGTTATTTGTCGAAAGTCTTTATTGCTTCGTCAACCGATTCATAGTTTTCAAAAATTGTAATCAACTTGGTGATCATCAAAAGACTTTGAATTTTTTCGGTAACGCATGCAAGTTTCAGTTGTCCACCTTCTTTTTTAACGGTTGTTAAACCGCTAATCATCATTCCTAAGCCGGAACTATTCATAAATTTAACATCTGACAGGTCAAGTACAATGTTTTTCTTCCCTTCGGCAACAAGTTTTTTAAGGGTTTCACTGAACTCCGTGGCTTCAGGTCCGCCCATTACGTTTCCTTTTAATTCAAGAACAACAGCTTCATACCTTTCGGTTATTTTTAGTTTCATAATTTCTCCAAAAATTTTTGTTTGAAAATTAACCAGTTGATTTTTCTTTTGCAAGTTAATAAAGTCAACATGCAAGGAATATGTGCGTTTGAAATTACTTTTTCTATATTGCAAACCTAATTTAGTAAAGATTTAAATAATTTTCACTGAAAAAGAGGGAGATTGGTGGGAGAAATGTGAAAAGTGAAACGTAAACGTCAAATGTCAAACGTGAAAAGTGAAATGTGAAAAGGTTTCCACTTATCATCCGGTCCTTTTCGCAAATTTCGTTTTTTTACCTTTTGTAGATAATCCTATACCTATATAGGAATTTTTCATATTTTCGTTAGGAACTAATTGAAAATATAAACGTCAAAATAACAGAATCACAAAAACGGTATGGATGAATTGCAATCTCAATCAATTTTTATGCTTGATGACGACTTCTCGTTAATAAAGAAGTTCAACGAAGGGAATGAATTTGCATTCAAAACCCTTGTCCATCGTCATAAAGAAAAAGTGAGAAACATTATTTACTTGGTTCTCGGCAACACAGACCAGATAGATGATATTTCTCAAAACGTCTTCATTTCGGTTTATAAGAATTTGAAGTTCTTCAGGTTCGAATCCCTGTTTACAACATGGCTTCATAGGATTACCGTGAATAAATGCCGGGACCATATGAGGCGGGTAAAAATAAAAAATTTCTTTACAAGTTTTTCGACAGACGAAATTGACATTCCCGCAGATGAACGGGAACATAATTTCGACATTCATGAACTTGTACGGAAAGCCGTGGCAGAACTGCCCGAAAAATTGAAAATCCCCCTTGTACTAAAGGACTTTGAAGGATTCAGTTACCAGGAGATTGCAGAAGCTCTAAATACGGAAGTTGGTACCGTTAAATCCAGAATTTTTAGAGCAAGAGAAGGCTTGCGTAAAATATTAGAACCTTATAAAGAGGAACTACTATGAAACAGAATTACAAAAAATACGAAGAGATTTCCGCTTATCTTGACGATGAACTTAGTTCGGAACAAAATGAAAGATTGAAAAAAGAAATTCAATCCGACGATGAACTTAAAAAAGTGCATTCGGAAATAGGAAAAATTAAGGAATTGGTTTCCGGTATAAAACCATTGCCCGAAGACAATTATTTTGAGCATAGAGTAATGGAAAATCTAAAAGACGAAAAAGAAAGCCCGTTTTCGTTTAACACTATTAAAAAACCGGTTATAGCTTTTTCACTGCTTACACTATTCTTCATGGTATTTTGGAAGTACAACCCGGATTTCTTCGATAAGTTTATTTCGGAACAGCAAACAAACATCATCGATTTTTATACGGAAAACTTACAACCTTTGATATTTGCCGGTACTCTTACTAATGAGGATATTTTTAATTTTGCAATGAACAAAGAGCTGCCCCTGAACAAGGAAAACAACCAGCTTCTCTCAATTTCAAAAGATGAATACGGGAACGAAGTATTTGAGATAAAGTATGCAGGAAATGCTTCGGGTGTATTGAATCTTGAGTCCTTTGTAAGGTCATTGAACTTAAATGAAAAACAGAAAAACCAGGTTGATTCGATACTCGAAAGTTATACCGATGAAATCTCTACCCAGGTATTGGTGAATGATAAAAACATCGTTGCAGTAAATCCCAACATACTTAATTACAGGAATGCGATTAAATCGGATTTAATCTCGTTTGCCGCAAACACAAACTCAGCCGCAGTAAAACAGATACTTCCTGCTAATTTTGAAGTAGAACAATTACGAAATTTTTCAAAGAGCATTATTTCTGCCGGGTCAAAGGATGAAAATATTTACTGCTTTATAGCTCCGGATACGATTTTCTTTAATAAAATTGAAATCAATAAAGATGAGTTGAAACGGGAAATGGAAAAATTTAAGGAGGAAATGAAAACTCATCAGAAGGAAATCAAGGTTTTGAAGAGGATGAAGTTCGATGTAAAAGTTTTCCCACCAGATTCTATTCTGAAGCATGGTCTGAAGATCTGGACAGACTCTAACCAGTTCAGAATTGTAATACCGGAAATTTTAATACCAGATGTCGAACTACCGAACTTCGATAGTATAGACTCGGAACTGAATAAAGCGCTTCTGCAATTAAAAGATTTGAATATCAGTATCAAAATGGATTCATTGTTCAACAAGAAAAGAATGAGTATAAAAATTCATTCCGATTCATTAAAGAACTTCGATTTCAAATTTGACCCGGATTCGATTAGAGGGTTAAACTTCAATTTCAATGAAAAAGATTTCAACGTAAAAAATCTTGATTCATTAGGCCATGTATTCAAGCAGTTTTTTACTGATTCATCAAGAATAATATTCCCGAAAGACTTTAACTTTGAACTTGATGAATTTAAAAAAGAGATGGAATATCTTCGTAAAGAAATGGAACAGTTAAGACGCGAACTAAAAAATAAAAACAAGGATAATGAAACCAAAAACCTACCGATAGAAATTTAATTCAATTTCATAACTAAAGGCGCAGGGGAGTTTTAGCCTTATAGCAGTATCACTAATTACAGCATTTGTCCAATAATTCCGAAAGTTGTAATTTGAATTCGTAATCATTAAACATTCTTGAATTATTGGAGTTAGGTAATGAAATTTCAATTAACGAATTACTATTCTTACATACTAAAATCACTTTCAATATTTATAATTAGTCTTGTCTTTTACGGCTCCACACCGCCGGATGAAGGGATGTATCCCTTAAGTGAAATTGCCGGGATTGATCTTAAAAAAGCAGGGTTAAAAATAGAAGTTAATGAGTTGTACAATCCGAACGGTGTTAGCTTGATTGATGCTCTTGTAAATACAGGCGGCTGTACAGGTTCATTCGTTTCTGATGAAGGATTGATTTTAACTAATCACCATTGCGCGTTTGACTATATTAGAAAAGCAAGCACAATTGAAAATAATCATCTTGAAAACGGGTTTCTTGCTGAAGATAGAAGTAAAGAAATACCAGCCGAAGGTTTAGTGTGTAAAATAACGGAATCTTACGAAGACGTTTCGGATATAATTTTGAAAGCGGCATCCGAAGCAACCGATATTTCCGAAAGAACAAAAGTTATCCGTGACAAAAGCCGTGAGTTGATAAAACAGGCTGAAAAAGATAACCCGGGTATAAAAGCCGAAGTATCTGAAATGTTTATAGGTAAAACATATATTTTATTTAAGTACAGAACATTGAAAGATGTAAGACTTGTTTATGCTCCTCCAAGAATGATTGGTGAATACGGCGGTGAGACGGACAATTGGGTCTGGCCGCGGCATACAGGCGACTTCACGTTTCTAAGAGCATACGTTGCTCCGGATGGTTCAACTGCCGAATACTCGGAAAACAATGTCCCGTTCAAGCCGAAAAAATTTCTAAAAGTTAATCCTAACGGGGTGGAAGAAAACGATTTTATATTCCTTCTCGGCTATCCCGGAAGAACATTCAGGCATCAACCATCGTATTATACCGAGTTCCATGAAAAGTACCAACTTCCGTACATTGCAGACCTATACAGATGGTTGATAGATAAATTAAATGAAGCGGGCAGTAATAACCCGGAACTTGCTTTGAAACTTTCATCACGGATTAAAAGCTATGCAAATGTTGAGAAAAACTACCGTGGGAAAATACTCGGAATTAGAAGACTCTCACTTGTAGAAAAAAGGAGAAGTGAAGAAGCTGAATTGCAAAAATTTATTGATTCCGACCCTGAACTAAAAAAAGAGTTCGGTAATGTGCTACCGGATATTGAGAATATCTACAAAGAGATACTGGGTGTTGGAAGATATCCATTATTTTACGGACAGTTGGCAAGAACATCATACTTCCGGCTAGTCGATTTTCTGAATGAATACCAGAAAGAAATGGCTAAACCGGAGGATGAAAGAGCCGGGATGTTTTCTCCCAGCAATCTTTCCTCCACTTTAGAGAATGTGAAAGAAAGTTTTAGTACACTTGATAAGAATATTGAGATTTTAACCTTATCGAAAATAATCGGGGATGCCGTTAAATTCGACGAGATGAAAGATTTTGAGCCATTCAACAAGTTTTTATCTGAAAAAAATCCGACAGCAGCGGTAGAAGATTTTATTAAAAATATGATAGGTAAAACAGCCATAACCGGTTATGAAGATTATCAATCTCTTCTTGAAAACACTCCCGAAGAAATTGAAAAATTGAATGACCCTTTAATTCAATTTGTTGCAGCAATGAAAGAAGCAGATAAACCGAAACAAAAAGAAGCCGACGTTCGTAACGGTAAATTGAATATCCTTCTCGCTAAACTGCTTGACGTAAAAAGACTACGGCAGACAAAAACATTCATCCCCGATGCGAACAGTACTTTACGGTTTACATTCGGATACATTAAAGGATACTCACCGGCAGATGCGACTTATTACAGTCCGATAACAACACTCTCAGGGTTGATCGAAAAGAGCTATCTCGGCGGTGATTTCCAGATACCGATGAAGTTGAAAGAAGCTTACGAGAAAAAAGATTACGGAAGATTCAGAAATAAAAAACTTGATGATGTTCCCGTAGCAATCCTTTATAACTCCGATACGTCGGGAGGAAATTCAGGCAGTCCTATATTAAATGCTTACGGTGAATTGATCGGGGTAAATTACGATAGAGCTTACGAAGCAACTATTAATGATTACGCATGGAGCGAAGATTACAGCCGCTCTATAGGGGTTGACATTCGCTTTATTTTATGGTTCACTCAAAAAATCGGTGGAGCCGATTATCTGCTGAAAGAATTGAACGTAGAATTATAATTTTATTTAAGGATAAAGGTTTATTTCCTTTTCATTTCATTGGAGTAAATCTTTATCCTTTCCAAATCGGAAAGTAGCAAGCGGAAGTTGGCAAACGCTTCGCCTGTTAAAACAAAATATTTTCCGTTAAATCCTTTCGATAAATCTTCATTCCCCGCAATAATTCGTTGTAAAGCCGAAATCACTTTTTTGGTAGTTTCGGATAAATCTTTCTTTATTTGTTCAATGTTTTTTACATCCGGGTTCGAGGCAGCTTTTTCAATCACACGCATTAAACCTAAAACATATTTTGCGTCGAATATAATCGATTCAAACTCTGTTTCTCTGTTATTTGAATAAACGGTAGGCAGCAAAATCAGGAGGTCATTGTAACAACTAAATTCTTTCTGATGAAAAGCTGCCGCTGAATTTAAAAATTCTATTGCCCGGCTTGTAAAAGGATTTTGTTCCATATTGAATCTCCTTGTTATGATTATACTAACAAAATTGTATTAAATGCAAGGTTTATAAACGTAAAGCCTTTATCTTTGTACTACAAAAATAAACTTTTTTCTAATATTTAATCCACAGACGATGAAGCAGATAATTGTACCGGGAAAAATTGTTACAAACAACCCGGAGGGCGATATTTTAACAAATCACTATGTTGAAGTTGAAGGGAATAATATAACCGCCGTTAAACCGTATTTAAAAGAAACCATTGATGGCGAAGTGTTTTTTGTCCCGCATTTAACAATGATACCCGGATTTGTTCAAACACATATTCATTTGTGTCAAACTTTGTTCCGCGGGCTTGCCGATGATTTGCAATTGCTCGATTGGTTGCAGCTCAAAATTTTTCCTTTTGAAAATGGACACGATAAAAATTCATTACGGGTTTCGGCTCAATTAGGTATCAATGAATTATTCCTCGGGGGAACAACTACTCTGCTTGATATGGGAACACTGCGGCATCAGGAAGTGATTTTCGATGAGTTGATTTCATCCGGTATTAGAGCATTTGCCGGTAAGTGTATGATAGATGAAAATGATTTGTTCCCCGATTTGAAAAATTCAACTGTGGATGAACTTCAATATACTTATGAATTAGCAAAACAGTTTCATAACTCGGCAGGTGGCAGAGTAAACTACGGTTTTGCTCCCCGCTTTGTTTTGTCCTGTACAGAAAAACTGCTGCGGGAAACAAAGGAGATTATGAAAGATTTTCCGGGAACAATTTTTCATACGCATTCTTCTGAAAACAAAAGTGAAATTGAAGAAGTAAGAAGAAGACACAACAAAGAGAATATTATCTATTTTAATTCAATCGACTGTCTTGATGACCATGCCGTACTTGCGCATTGCATTCACGTAAATGAAGATGAAATTAGTTTATTGGAAAAGACGAAAACAAGGGTGGCACATTGTCCCTCTTCCAATCTCAAACTTGGTTCGGGAATAGCAAGAATACCGGAATTATTAGATAAAGGAGTGCATGTTTCAATCGGAGCAGATGGAGCTCCTTGCAACAACAACTTAAGTGCTTTTATTGAAATGCGGCTTGCAGCTTTAATACAAAAACCGATATATGGCGCATCGGTAATGGATGCAAAAACGGTTTTCAGACTTGCAACAATTGAAGGAGCCAAAGCATTGCACCTTGAAGATAAAGTAGGCAGTATTGAAGCCGGAAAACTTGCCGATATAGTGCTTCTTGATCTGAACAATCCTTCTTTCCCTTTTAATAGCAATGATGAGAGTATTTATTCGACAATCGTCTACTCTGCCGATGCAAATGCTGTTTCCGATGTTATGGTTGACGGGAAGTGGGTTGTGAGAAATAAGTCGTCATTGATTTTCGAAAAAGAAAGTCTGATATCAAAAGGTAAAACCGAATTACAAAAACTATTGAAAAGGATAAATTAGATGAAAAGCATTTTGCTTGCTTCAAAGAATCTTGGTAAAGTAAAAGAAATTAACGAAATATTTAATGACGGTTTGTTCAACATTCTATCTTTAAGAGGAATTGAAGATGTTCCGGATGTAGTTGAAGATGGTAAAACATTTGAAGCAAACGCAAGGAAAAAGGCAAAAGAATATTACGAGACATTTTTTATCCCTGTAATAGCAGATGATTCCGGGCTTGCCGTAGAGCAGCTTCTGGACGCACCCGGAGTATACTCGGCTCGTTATTCCGGTGAAAATGCAACCGATGAAGAAAACAATAAAAAACTATTGAACGAATTAAGTAATCACCCTGAACCGCATCCAGCAAAATTTGTTTGCAGTGCCGTTTATTACGATGGAAAAGAATTCTTAGTTGCAAATGATTATGTATCCGGGCAGATAATTAAAGAACCTCGCGGTACAAATGGCTTCGGTTATGATCCCCTTTTTGTACCGGATGGATATACAAAAACATCCGGCGAACTAACACTCGTAGAAAAAAATCAGATCAGCCATAGAGCCAAAGCTTTTCGTAAGCTGAAGGAACTTATTTTGACTCATACCAAATAAACACTAAGAGATTTTTTCTATGAAAGTCAACTTGATTTTCTTAATTTTCGGCATTCCTACAACTTCAAGATAATCATTTTCGATTATTCCTTTGAACCTAACTTTTAGTTGATCAACTTTAAATTCATCAGAAAGATTTATTGGTTGGAATTCTAATTGTGTATCTGTATATAAAAGCCAGTAATCACTATATAAGACTATTTTGCCAGTACCGGAGGTTTCTGTTGAAGTCTCATCCGGCTCGCAAGCAAAACAACAGAAAAGGGATATTAATAACAAAATTGAATAAAGAGGTTTCATTCAACTACTCCATTATTAGAAAAATTTCCTAAAACATGCTGATGAAACTTAGTTGTTTTTTTACTAAATCAAAACCTGTGAATTCAATTTATTTTTCTAAAAAGTAGAAAGATTTTATTTGTAAGCTATAACAACCTGGACGATTCCAAAAGTAAGGGGTGTAGTTTTAACTTCTCTGAAGCCTGCTGCATTAAGCAATTCTTTTAAGTTTACTTTTTCATCAAATTCTTCAACGGAATCGGGGAGATATTTATATGCTTTGAAATCTCTGGAAATCAATCCGCCCACAAATGGCAATATATATTTAAAATAAAACTTGTAGAGAAATCTCATCAAAAAGTTAGTAGGCATTCTGAACTCAAGGATTATAACCTTTCCGCCCGGTGTAAGGATTCTGAAAAAATTATCGAATGCTTCCGGGATGTTATAAAAATTACGAACACCGAATGCAACTGTAATATCAGTAACAGATTCATTCTTTAACGGTAACAACTCGGCAGCCATTTGCAAAGTTTTTCCCTGTATCCAGTTGCTTTTTTTGTTAAAGAGATTCAGCATGTTATATGAAAAATCTGCACCTACGATTTTCTCAACGCCCATTTTTTTTGCCTGGATTGCAAAATCACCCGTTCCGCAAGCTACATCAAGAAGTATTGAATCCTTATTAATTTTTGCAAGCTGCAATGCTTTCTTACGCCAGTAAAAATCGATTCCGAAACTTAAAAGATGGTTCAGCAAATCGTACCTGAATGCGATTCCGTCAAACATCTTCCTGATTTTTACTTTCTTTTCCATATCACTTGGAGGGATAAAAGAATAACTCTTTCCCGGTTTTTTTATTCCACCAGTTGAAAATGATTTTACCGCTCCACAATGCAAATGCTAAAAACGCTATACCAGCTATTAGATCAATAACGTAATGATAACGAAGATAAATTGTTGCAAATATTAATAGTAGCCCGTTCGGAATAAAAAAGTACCGCGAGCGGGAACGCATCTTTACCGAAAGATACATTATCATTGCGGTCATCATAGTATGTCCGCTTGGGAAAACGTCTCTTTGTACAACTTCAGCAGGATTGAGTGTTCCTGCTGGTATCGATTCACCCGCATTAACAAGCTCACGCAAAAACGGTGTTAACCACAAACCGGGTAGTTCAGCATCGAATGTGGCAAAATCATGAAGTGTAAAACGCGGACCAATACCTGGAAGTAAAAAGTAACCGATATATGAAAGGAAAAAACCATACACTACTGAAAAAACAATAAAGTCGGCGGCAGTTTTATTTTTATGTTTGTAGTACAAAACCACACCGAGAATTATCGGAAGGAAATAAAAAGTACCGTAAGAAATTTGAAGCAGTTCGGTTAAAAACGGGTTGGCTATTGCAAACAACTTAACTGTCGGGTCAAAACCGAACATCCACCTGTCGATTTGGATAAAAAGCCAATCGTAATCAACAACTCTTATCGGCTTTATCATAAAATAAAGCTGTTTGAAAGTAACAAGAATTAGCGGGGCATGATACCAGATATGTACCTGTCGTAGTACCTTGCTGTCAAGTTTTTCTTCGTAGTAAGCTATCGTAATGATAAAGAGTATTAGTAACAAATTACCGGGAACGAAAGAATCCCATCCGGCAATTCTTGATGAATAAACTATGTTTAGTAATGTTAAAAGTAAATAGAATGAAATAACAACCAGGTCGATTGGTTTCAGATAAAAGATAATATTTTTTAAACGATGCATCTAATCCGTTGTCTTGTTTATTATGTTAAACTTTGATAAATACTTTCAGTTGGTAATGTTTTCCCGGGTTAAGAACTTTGTAAGAAGGATGAAATCGTCTAATGTCAATTGCTCTGCACGCAAATTTAAGTCCACACCCGAATTATTAAAATCAACGCCGGTAAATATACTATCGGAAAGGGAATTTTTTAATATTTTTCTTCTCTTTCCGAACGCTGCTTTTACAACATTAATAAACAGTTTTGAATTCAAATCCGGAGGTAATTTTTCAGCGAAAGTTATATGTACAACTGCGGAGTGAACTTTAGGTTTCGGGTAAAAGACATTCGGAGAAACTTTGAAACAAAACTTTACATCAGCAAAAGCATTCAACAAAACGGAAAGTATGCCGTGATCTTTAGTCCCGGTTTTAGCAGTCATTCTTTTCGCAACTTCAAATTGAACCATAAGAATAGCATCTTTAACTAAACTTCTCGCTTCTATCAATTTGAAGATTATCGGTGAAGTAATGTTATATGGAATGTTGCCGGTTATCCTAAGTTTTTCTTCACCTGAAAATTCATTCAGATTAATTTTTGTAAAATCGAACTGGTGAATTACTAATGCAGGGAATCTTCTTTTAAGTTCATCTACCACTCTTTTGTCAATCTCGAATGCCGTTATTTTTCCTGCTTTTTCAATTAAATATTCAGTCAGATTCCCTGTACCGGGACCGATTTCTATAATATTCTCTCCCGGTTTGGGATTAATTTCGGTGATGATTTTTAAGAGGATGTTCTTGTCTTTTAAATAATTTTGTCCAAACCGTTTCAGCGGTTTAACATTTGTAAAATCTTCTTCTATGCTCATTCTTAAAGTAGATTATTTTTTATATTAAGATACGAAATTCTCAAGGTATTTCAACTAACAGTTAATTCAACTATTTTTGTTTAAGCAATATTCAAATTTTACCGGAGAGCGAATGGAAAAAGATTACATTATCAGCATTGACATGGGCGGCACAAAAGCGTTGGGTGCTGTTATAAATTCAACCGGCGGGATAATACACCGCGTTAAAAAATCGACAAAGGATAGAAGTAAAAAAATCAACTACCCGGTACTTTTAGCAGGAATTGTACTTGATTTAATTAGAGAAACCGGGATACCTGAAACAAGTATAAAAGCCGTCTGTCTCGGAATTCCCGGCTCTGTCAATCCTTTGACTGGCAGAATAGGAATTGCTCCGAACTTGAACATAAAAAACTACAACATAAAAGAAGAGCTGCAAAAGCATTTGAACTATCCTGTCTTGATTGAGAACGACGTCAATCTGGCTGCTCTCGGAATTAACCATTTCGACTACCACGATGAAGCACAAAACATATTGGTTGTGTTCGTTGGAACCGGTATTGGCGGAGGGCTGATTTTAAATAAGAAACTCTACCGTGGTTCAACTTTTTATGCGGGAGAAATCGGACATATTAATGTAATGCCCGGTGGGCCATTATGCGGCTGCGGCAACAAAGGTTGTTTTGAAGCGGTTGCAAGCAGAACAGCAATAGTACGCGATATCACTAAAGAAATTAAAAAGGGGAGCAAAAGCGTTCTAACTAAATACGTGAAAGAAAAAACACCGATTAAAAGCAAAGCCCTTGCAGCAGCAGTGAAAGGGAAAGACAGATTGACTGTAAAACATATAAATTATGCTTCCGATGTTATAGGTTCTACGCTTGCTAATATTAACAACCTCTTGAACTTTGAGCGGATTGTTTTGGGCGGAGGTGTTGTAGAAGCATTATCGTCATACATGCTGCCCCGTATAAAGTTATCATTCAAGAAGAATTCTTTGAAATCGACAGGAAGAAATTTAAAAATTGTTGCAACAAAACTGGGTGATGATGCCGCCCTCTATGGCGGAATTCCGCTTGTAGAAGAATTTCTTGGCATTAAGGTTTAGATTTATCTCCGTTTTTTTGATTTTTAAATGAAGAAAGTAATTCATAGGTTTTTTCAAATTGACGAGTATAATTCGTCAATAAAACAGGAAGTAATTGCAGGGGCAACAACTTTTATAACGATGGCGTATATAATTATCGTCAATCCCAAAATACTTGAAGCAGCAGGAATACCGTTTGGACCTTCAATGGTTGCAACAATTCTTAGTGCATTCTTTGGTACATTAACGATGGGTATATATGCAAAGCGTCCTTTTGCAATTGCTCCTTACATGGGTGAAAATGCTTTCATTGCGTATACTGTTGTGAATGTGTTGGGTTATAGCTGGCAGACTGCTATTGGTGCGATATTTATCGGTGGTGTTATTTTTACAATTCTAACAATTTTAAAAGTGAGAAGCTGGCTTGCAAATGCAATACCTGAATCACTCAAAATCGGATTTGCAGTCGGTATCGGTTTATTCCTAACATTTATCGGGCTGAATGAAACAGGAATAATTACCCTGGGAGTTCCTGGTGCGCCTGTACGTGTAGGTAATTTTCATCAACCACAGGTTCTGCTTGCTATTAGCGGGTTTGTTCTGATTGGAATTTTAATGCTTAAAAAAGTAAGCGGAGCTATTTTGATAGGAATTCTTTCTGTTACTTTTATTTCATTTGTTTTTGGGGTTACACCTCTTCCGAAAGAATGGGTTAGTATGCCGCCGGATATTTCTTCGATTCTGTTTCAACTTGATATTGCCGGTGCTCTTACTTGGGGATTCTTTGCAGTAATCCTAACCGTATTCGTAATGGATTTTCTCGATACTTTAGGAACATTAATCGGACTTGCATTCAGAGCTAACCTGCTGGATGAAAATGGGAATCTGCCCGAAATAGAAAAACCGATGCTTGCAGATTCACTTGCCACGATGGTTGGTGCACTACTCGGAACTACAACAACAGGCGCTTATATTGAATCGGCAACGGGAATCGAA
>DAIRET010000218.1:0-4359 GCA_036795455.1 Ignavibacteriaceae bacterium | reverse complement strand
TATTAAAAGTATCGCTGAAAAAGGCGGAGTGGTTCAAGTCTGTTTTTACAGCGGTTACCTTAAAATTCCTGAACCAAACCCGGTTAGAGATTCATTGTTAAATGAATTGCAACAAAAATATCAGAACTATGAAGATTTACCTGCAGAAGTTCAACAAAAAGCAAGAGCAGAGCGGTATGAGATAAATGAAAAATTCCCGGCTAAACTGGCAACTGTATCGGATGTAGTAGATCATATAGACCATATCGTTAAAATTGCGGGTATTGATTATGCCGGAATCGGTACCGACTTTGACGGCGGCGGCGGGGTAGAAGGCTGTATTGATGCAAGTGAAATGAAAAATATTACAGTGGAATTGCTGAAAAGAGGTTATTCCAAAGAAGATATTGAAAAAATCTGGAGCGGTAATTTCTTTAGAGTCTTTAATGAAGTAGAAAAATTTGCGGAAGGTAATTAACCCGTTTCTTTAATTGAATTCTTTGCAAGATAATCTAATCACATGAAAGAGAAGCCCGGTTTTTTACAAAGGCTTTTTTTACTATTTTTATAACGGGAATCAAAATCATTATAAACAGAATTAGCATTGATAAAACAAAAAGCAAAAATCACAGTAACCGAACAAAGACTAATTGAGTTTTTTGGTAATCTCGGCGGCTTAACAGCATTTGCGGTTAGATTCTTCAAGACTGCTTTTTTCCCGCCTTACGAGCTTGCCGAGATAAAAAAACATATGGACGAACTCGGAGTTAAAACATTACCAATAGTTAGCGTTACCGGTATAATAATCGGTCTTGTACTTACACTGCAAAGCCAGCCGGTACTTGTACGTTTCGGAGCAGAAGGATTTCTACCTTTTATGGTGTCTATTTCAGTTGTTAGGGAATTAGGTCCTGTTATAACAGCGTTGATTTTTGCGGGAAGGGTTAGCTCCGGTATTGGTGCTGAATTAGGCTCAATGCGCGTAACGGAACAAATTGACGCTATGGAAGTTTCAGCTATTGATCCTTTCAAATACCTTGTTGTTACCCGCGTTATTGCATGTTCTATAATACTTCCTTTGCTTACAATGTATGTTATCTTTCTTGCAATTGTCGGATGCTATGTGGCAATTGTACTCGTTAAAGATATGACACTCCAGCTTTATATCGGGCAGATAATTGACGCAATAAAATTCGGCGACTTTATCCCGGGTGTCGGAAAAACAATTTTCTTCGGGTTTATTGTCGGTATTGTAGGTGCATACAAAGGTTATACCGCGGATAAAGGAACTGAAGGAGTTGGTAAAGCATCAACAACCTCCGTTGTGGTCGCTTCTTTACTTATTCTTATTATGGATATGGTTCTTGTTAAAGTTTCCCTTTGGTTGTGGCCTGTATGAGTTTTGTAGAAATTAAAAATGTAAGTAAATCGTTCGGTGATTTTAAGGTTTTGGAAGATGTTTCTCTTGATGTTCAAAAAGGAGAAAATCTTGTTATCTTCGGTAAGAGCGGAACAGGTAAAAGTGTTTTGTTAAAATGTCTTGTAGGTCTACTTGTACCTGATACCGGTGAAATTTTTATTAATGATAAGAATGTTCACAAGATGAACATTAAAGAATTGAATGAACTAAGGAAGAATATCGGTTTCCTTTTTCAAAGTGCTGCTTTGTACGATTCAATGACTGTAAGAGAAAACCTTGCATTTCCTTTAATCAGGAATTTTAATTTCAGCAGCAGCGAAGTTCAAGAAAAAGTAGAGAGAGCTTTAGAAAATGTTTCTCTTATTGATGCAATTGACAAAATGCCTTCCGAGCTTTCAGGCGGAATGAGGAAAAGAATCGGGCTGGCAAGAGCAATAATAACAGAACCGGAATTAATGCTTTATGATGAACCGACAACCGGTTTGGACCCGATTACAACTAAGGAAATAAGCCGGCTTATACGTGATTTGCAGAATAAATTAAAAATGACATCTATAATTGTAACGCACGATATTCTTTGTGCAAAAATAATATCCGATAACGCAATTGTACTTAAAGACGGTATTATCAAATACAAAGGGAGTCTTGACAATTTAGTTAACTCGGACGATACTTTTTTAAATGATTTTTTCAGTTTTGAAGTTTTAGACGAAAAACCGGAGCAGTAAATGGAAAACAAAATGCCCTCAATCAGACTTGGAATATTTATTTTTTTCGGTTCCGCAATGGTGATTTTATCGATTTTTCTTATCGGAAATAAAGAATCACTATTTACCTCAACCTTCGAGGTAAAGACGTATTTTAAAAGCATTGAGGGGCTGCGGGGCGGGGCACCGGTTCAACTAAGCGGAATTATGGTCGGAAGTGTTAGTAATATTAAGATAACCGAAGATACATCCGGAACCGTTGAGGTTACTCTTAGGCTTAATGCCGATGTTCAAAAATTCATACGAACGGATACAAAAGCCTCAATTGAAACAGAAGGATTAGTCGGTAACAAAGTTGTAGTACTACGGATCGGCACAAGCGGTGATCCTGTTCAAAACGGGGGAACAATTCAAGCTGCTCAAACACCCGGCTTCGCTGCGTTGATTGAAGAAACCCAGGGAATAATGGAGTACACAAAAGAGATTACCCGGAACCTTGCCGAGATAGTTGCTAAAGTAAATGCCGGGGAAGGCTCGGTCGGAAAATTGATTAACAAGGATGATTTATACAAGAATACAAACAATCTTATTATATCGGCGGATAGAAGTCTTTCAGCAATTACAATGAAATTGGATACACTCGCAAATATTGTAAACTCGCTTGGCTTCGGTGTCGAAGCAATGATATCAAATGTTGACGGTGTTGTTATCGGTATAGATACTATTATTTCCAACATTCAAAGAGGGGAAGGGGCGTTGGGTCTCCTTGTTTCAAAGGAAAGCCAGCTTTCAAGTAATTTGGAACATGCACTTCAAAACGTGATTAGTATTACAGAGGAAACAAAGCTCGGGGCAGCCCGTTTTGCAGAAAATATGGAAGCTCTTAAAAGAAATTGGCTATTCAAATCCTATTTTGAAGAGAGAGGTTTCTACGACAAACCCGGTTATGAAAAGAAACTTGATGAATTTATGAACGACATCAACTCAAGAATAAAAATACTTGATAACCGGATAGAAACATTACGCAAATTAGAGAATAACCTGGAAAAGAAATAGATGGTAACAAATAATATCAATTGTTATTCTATTTCATACTAATAGTTTTATTTAAAACATAAGAATCATTATTTAACGAGCAAAACCGACTATTGCACCATCATAGTCGGATATTCGTTGTGTCTTCAAACATCAAATTAGCTGGAAAGTACGATTGTAATTTCCGGTCTCACCCTGTAATTTTGAACGTTAAAAATCAGAAAACAAATAGAGAGGTTATATTGAAGTCATTAACAAAGGTGTTAATGTTCTCGTTTCTTTTATTTTTAGCAGGCTTTACTGCGGTGAACGAATTTGTTCCCGAAGTCGAAACCCCGAAAATTGAAGAAGAGACAACTTTGGTTAATGATGTAATTAATCAATCGTCAACTGTGATTAATTACATTGATAAAGGAACAATGAGGGCGTCATGGTATGGACCGAGATTCCACGGAAGAATGACTGCCAACGGCGAGACTTTCGATCAGGAAGCATTAACCGCTGCACACAGGAAACTCCGTTTCGGTACATTACTGCGGCTTACGAACCCGGAAAATAACCGTATGGTTATTGTAAGAATTAACGATCGCGGTCCTTTTATTCATGGAAGGCATATTGATGTTTCCAAGGCTGCCGCTGAAGAACTTGGTATGATTCAAAAAGGTGTAACCAGGTTAAACGTAGAACAAATTAGTTTGAAAGGCGTTAATTTTCCGGTCATTTCTTTTAATTAAGAACAGGAGACCGATTAACCTGCACCTAGTTAATCAAAGGTCAAAAATTAAAATCCTCTATAAGGCTGCCGGTATTGGCAGCCTTTTTCATTTTTTAGTTATTCAAACCGGTTTTTAAGAGCGTGTTAAAAGAAACCTGTTAATAACAGAAAGAATAAGGGAAATAATCGAAATCAACTTATTGACTTTACAAAAGTAAAATGGTAGTTTTGTACCCCCAATGAAAAAGAGTTAAACATCCGTTCAAGAAGAAATTAAGAATAGGAGAGATGCCGGAGTGGTTGAACGGGGCGGTCTCGAAAACCGTTGAGCTGAGTAATTGGTTCCGAGAGTTCGAATCTCTCTCTCTCCGCACTGTAAAACAAAGCCCTATTATCGTTCAAAAACGGCGATTTTAGGGCTTTTTCGCATTATAGCACTTCGTTCATATCTAATAAATTCGCAAAACTCTATATTATTTGGCTAATTCGGGGATGCAGTTTTG
>DAIRET010000217.1:0-4388 GCA_036795455.1 Ignavibacteriaceae bacterium | reverse complement strand
GTAGGTTTTTATGGTAATACTGGAGAAAAGAGTATTGCTGAAAATTCCCCCGCAGGTAATGATTTTTTATCGCAAGTTTGTGCCGTATGGGAGGAAGAATCTTCAAAAGTTGAACAGTTAGGTATCAGAAGAGTAAGCGTCCGGACCGGAATAGTTTTAAGTACACAAGACGGTGCATTAAAAAAATTACTTCTCCCATTTAAGTTGTTTGCCGGTGGTCCGCTTGGTAATGGGAAACAGTGGTTTCCGTGGATTCATATTGATGATGAAGTAGATATATTTCTTCATGCAATAGACAACAATAATTTAACTGGAGCTGTTAATGCTGTATCGCCCGGGCATTTGCGTATGAAAGAATTTGCATCGATTCTCGGCGGCATTTTAAAAAGACCTTCTTTATTTTGTGTACCTTCATTTGTTTTAAAAATAGTTCTTGGAGAAGCAGCGGAATCAATTTTGTACAGCCAGAAGATTAAACCCGAAAAATTATTGAACACCAGGTTTAAGTTTAAGTTTTCTTCCCCTACGGAAGCATTAAGTGATTTGATTAAAAACAAAAAGTAGAGTAAAGTTATGAATGAAATGAACCATTTTAAGAAGTTTGCCCGTCATCTTGCTGAAGAGAGCAGTAAAGTAATCCTCCCTTATTTCAGGAAAAACGTTACTATAGAAGTAAAAGATGATTTATCCCCGGTTACAATAGCGGATCAAAAAGCGGAAGAAATAATGAGGGAGATGATAATGAATGAGTTCCCGGATCACGGTATTATCGGGGAAGAATTCGGTATTCATAAAAACAAATCCGATTATACATGGGTACTTGACCCGATTGACGGTACGAAAAGTTTTATTTGCGGTACTGTTACATTCGGTACTATGATTGCATTGTTGAGACATCATAAACCAATTTTAGGAATAATCTATCAACCTGTTCTTAGGGAATACCTCGTAGGTGATAACGAAACCGCAATGTTAAATGATGTGCAGGTAAAAATACGAAACTGCAATGACCTTTCGGAAGCGGTACTTCTTACAACAGATCATCTTAATATTAAAAAATATAAAGACATTAATAAGTTCAATAACTTAATTGAAAAAGTAAAACTATACCGTAACTGGGGTGATTGTTACGGATACTATTTACTTGCAACGGGATATGCCGACATAATGATTGACCCGGTTATGAGCATTTGGGATACTGCCGCACTGGTTCCAATTATTAAAGGTGCTGGCGGTTTAATTACCGATTATAACGGTGAAGACCCGATGAAAAGCGATAATGTTATTGCTGCTTCACCCGGTATACATCAGCAAATTCTTGATATGCTTAAGTAATCCATCAAAAGTGAAAAACACTGTTATTACAATTATCTCTTTAATGATTCTAATTCCTTTACTTTTTTTATTTAACCGGGAGTTGCCGAGAGAAGAAAAAAAGGATTAAACTACCATCCTTCAGAATGGTTTTATTTACAACGTAGTTATCCCGGTGAATATGAAGTTACATTCGATGGTAGCAGTCTTGCAAGTGGTATTTATTTTTACAGATTAACAGCTGGAAGTCTTTCGCAAGTAAGAAAATTAGTGCTTCTGAAATAAAGTTTTAGCTTCCACTATAGCGAGCATGAGTTAATTATTGTGATAACGATGACTGTCCAAAAAATTTTTAGTGCTACTTTGCAGTTTAATACTCTCCCGGTAGAGTAGGAAAACTCATTTAGGATTAGATTTTCTTCAAACTAAAACGCAAAATTCTACTTAGAATTTTTTGGACAGCCTTTATTTATTCTTTCTTCTTTTCAAAAATTTTTGCAGTGTAAAAACCTATAAAAAATACAGCAAGTATAATTACAATCAACGGTATTTGAAATGTAAAGAATAAAAGCTGAACCGAAATATTATCTATGTTCTGTGCTATAAATATCAATAGAAACAAAATCAAACAAATATTCACTATTTGTCTTGGACTTAATTTATTAAACATATCAGAGTAACCTCACTATTTGTTTGAAACTTATAAAACAGTTTTTAGATTAATCAGTCTTCTAAATTCTTAGTTAGCAGCCGGCTGTCCCGCTGCATTTGCTTTACTTCTTTCTATAGATTGAAGTGCTAAATAACGGTCGCCGAATTTTTCAAGATTACCGAGTTCTGTATCAAACAAATCATAATGACGTTCTTCATCCTGAACAAGTGTTTCAAACAATTTCTTAGAAACAGAATCTGCATTAGCCGAGCATTCATTAGCCCAAACGTTATAATCTTTCACACTGCTCTCTTCCATTTCGGCAGCCATTTTCAGCATTTCTTTCACTTCTTTTACTTTATTAACTTCTTTCGAAACAACCATTTCAACTTCACCCTTTAGAAATAGGATTCTTTCTGCAAGCTGTTCAACATGAAGCATTTCTTCTATTGCAGTCCTTTTGAATAAAGAAGCAAGCAGGTCATATCCCTGGTCATCGCATTGAAAATGAAAATACATATATTGATGAACTGCCGTTAGTTCATCAGCAACTGCTTTGTTTAACAATTCTATACTTTTGATGTGCATTATTTTTCCTTTCATAAATGTTTTGGATTATTCAAACTTAAGCCTATAAATGCAAATTGCGGTTGTAATTTAATTCCTTCTAAATAAAATATCAAATTCCCGCGGGTTCGATTAACATTTAAAAACGCTATTATAAAAGCGATTTTAATTGCCCACTTTATTAAATAGATTATTTCTTATAGCTTTCATTAAGGAAAGAATTGCAAGGCTGCATAACAAAACAGTAATCGCTGAAGTATACAAATCCGTAGCGGTTTGTGAACTTAAAATGAAATAAGAGAAGAATTGTATCAAAATAAAAATGATGAAACCGGAAACTGAAAAGTAATAAGCCAACCTCACACGGAATAGTAACCCAAATATCATAGCTCCATTGTAAACAAGCATCGAAACATCAACCCAAATATTCCAGGTTGTAATTTCTTTAGCTCCCGAAAGCATATTAATTATACCGATTGTATGAATTACTATCCCGGTAAAGAAAATCAGCAACGGAAATATTAAGTATTTACTTATAATCACTTTAAATAATGCCAAAACAAATCCGATTTATCCCCGTTATTCAGGTTCGATTTTCACACTGTTTTCTTTTTCAATTTCAAGAATTTTGTTTATCGAGTCTATTTTTTCTTCGGATAGACCTTTCAAATCCTCAATCTCAAGATAACCTTCCTTGATCAAATGGCTGAAAACAAGTATCAATTTGCTGTACCTGTAATCATACTTTATATCAACTGCATTTCTGCGTGTTGTCAGTAAATCGTGTAGTATCCAGATATCTTTTGCTGTTTTTAATGTCCCGGTTTTTTGTAAAAGCAAGGCTTTAATTTCAAGCATCTCTTTTTCATAAGCTTTCTCAAAAGCCTTTCTTGCTATTTTCTTCTCTTCGGAACTCCACTTAAATTCACAGATATTCATTTTTTATCCAATCTTAATTTGAGAACAACATTTATTTTTTTCATAACTGGAACATCAGCCCGACTTTCACATTGCTGAGTTTAATTGTCCAGCTATTCGATTTTAAACTCCCCACATAGTAGAACCGTTAAAAACTTAAATACATAACAAATGCTGCACTAAAGGAACTGTAATAAAAATCAAGTGTTTGCTGAGAGTAAGCGTATGTTGCAGAAAACCCGAGTTTTAAAACATCCCCGCCAAGTCTTCCGAAAACAGTCCCTTCCCAAATTAAACCTTCCGGTACACCTTTAAATTCCAATCCTCTTTTAGAGTGCCATCTTTCATAATTAGTAAAAGTAATTTGGTTAGCTCTGAAAGCCATACCGTAAACAAATTTTTCCTTTCTTCCACCTATATTAACTTGAAGGAAGTATTTATTGTAATCCCCTTTGGATGATTTTAATAGAACAGTACTTTTTCCATTCCATAATTCACCATTGTAAGTATAGTCTTCACCTCTCCCTTTACCTGTGCCGGCAAATATTTCGAATACTCCTTCTTGATCTATAGGAAAGAAAGCTCCCGCCATTATTTCGTAAACATCGGAACTATAAGAATTTTTATAATCATCTAAAATACTTCCATGCGGTTCTTCCGAATTCCCTTTTGTGCGATTCATTGTAATTGAGCCGGCAACCTGGAATGGCGGTTTTAATACTGCCCCGGCATTAAAACTAAAACCATTTGTACCGTATGCTCCGAGAGCGTAAAATCTATCGGTTTCTTTTGTTAAGTTTATTGGAGGGACAACAAGGTCATACACTTTAGTTGTAACGCAACCCGATAAGAATAAACTCAAATAAGCAATGATTAGTAGTCGCTTCATATAATATTCTGTTAATTTCTTATCAAAATTAAAAAAGAAAACTAAATT
>DAIRET010000216.1:0-4403 GCA_036795455.1 Ignavibacteriaceae bacterium | reverse complement strand
CTTCCTTCCAATTTAATTTCGGATGCAATTATATAATCTTTCACTTCATCAGGGGTTTCTTCAAATCTAAAATTTCCTTTAGCCGACAATAAACCTTTGTAAAACAAAAGAAACTCCGACAAATAACGGGTTATTCCGGTTTTCAAATGAGCAACCGAATAAGTATCCGACCAGCACATCTTTTTATGATAAGATAACGGTACTTGCATGCCGATAAGATAGAAATAGTATAAAGCTGAATTCTTTTGTCCGCTATAACTATAAAAATAGAAAACTTTATCTGTAAGATAGAAATATGCAATATCTCCTTCGGAAGATTCGATAAATGTACTGCTGTTCATATCGATTTTTACTTCCCAGTTTTCGGTTATTCTAATCCCGTCTCTTTCATAATTAAACTCGAACTTGTTGCCGAAACCAAAATCAAATGCTTTCTTCATCGGTTTGTGTGTTTCAAGATTTTGAACTCTTGTAGCGGTAACTGGATAATCAAACGTTTTAAGAGATAAACAATCAGTATGTTTTTCTATTAGATTGGAAAATGGGAACAGATGTGTTTTTTCTCCGATTTTGTCCGAAACCTGGAATTGAAAATGAATATGCGGATACGGTGAACGTCCGCTATTTCCGCATTGGGCAATAAGATCGCCTTTCTTAACCATGTCTCCCGTTTTTACTTTAAAAGAACCTGAGTAAAGATGAGAAATTGCAGAATACAAACCGTATTCATGTTTTATAATAATTGTATTTCCCCAATTTTTGATTGTATTTACAGTTCCGATCTGGTTATCGGGAATACCATCCGTAATTTTTACTACTTCACCATCAAGCGGAGCAATTACAGGTAATTTGTAGCAGTAGTAATCGGATAAGACATCCCCGTTATTTGAATACTGCTTATTGTTACCATCAACGACAACAAAATCCCATGCGTATTTCCACTCATCTTTATGTGTGTATTCACCGTTGAAGCCCTGCGAAACATACCATTCTCCGAATACCGGCAGCTCCGGGAAAACATATTTAAACTTATCGAATCTTGCCCTTCTATTGTGGTGATAATAATAATTCTCTTCCGGGTTGCCCGGTGGAAAATAAAGCAAAACAATATCGGTTTGGTCTTTTCTGAATTTTAAGCTATAAATTGTTGTCAGTACTATAAAATTAAAAGGGAGTACAAGAACAGGAAGTATAGTGCCACTAAAAATTTTGACAAAGAACCCTGTAATGATTATTATCATTAATGTACCGAGGATGACAAGTAAGAAACTTTTCCTTGAAGGAATTATTAAACTTCCGCCCAAAGCAAAACCGGTTAAAATAGTATTCAACCCGGATAGAATTATAAAGTTTTCCGTTTGATGGGGAAACAATAAGTTGAGAAAGATACAGTTAAGAGCAAATGCGATAATGCTTATAATAAATAGAACACGCGAGAACAACAACAATCCAACCGCTATAATTAAACCTGTAATAATACTCGGTTGAAAGAGTATTAACGAAATCGATTTGAAATAGTACTGTACCGCTATGGGCAACCCATCAAAAATGTGTAGTTCAAAAGGTTTGATTGTTTTTGTTAAAATGAAATCGTAGTTAGTTAAGAAAATAATAAATATGTAAAGGCTTACAATAAAGGGAAGGCTTAATCCCGGCAGATTAAATGCTGAAGCTAAGTAATGTTCAAGTACTGCGGTTATAAAAAAAGTTATTACTATAAACAGGAGGATAATAACAAGTAAAAATGGAGTAACCTCATAATAAAAAGCTGTTCCTGCTCCGAACAAAATTCCATTAAATCCGTAAAACCCGCTCCCGATTTTTTGTAAATCAAATTTCAGTGTGTATGCAGTTAGATTTACGAGCACCACACCCAGCAAAGCCGCCAACCCGATTTCAGGTACGATAAATGTTGCACAGAGCACAATCAACCCGAACCATTTTCGATTTGAGAAAAAGATTTGGGCGTAGCTGTATAAAACCGAATCGATAAAAAACTGCATCGGGTACTCTTTAATTGAATTTCCCGATTACTTTATAGCTAATTTTTTTGGCAGAATTTCTTGTTGTAGAATATATTCAAGATTTTCTGCTTTTCTTATTAGTTCAACGGTGCCATCTTCCATTATCATAACAACATTCGGGCGCATTGAAATGAACTGCATCCATTGAGTCATGTCATACGCGCCAACGTCTTCAATTACTAATTTATCTCCTTTTCTTAAAGAAGGGAGTGTAATGCTTTCCCTAATAACGTCAATATTCATGCACAAAGGACCGAACATTGAGGCTTCTTCAGGGTGTGCACCGCCTTCCTGGGCGGGAGAAATTTTATGCTTGTACCAGAATCCTGTAAAAAGGATATTAACACCGGCATCAATTATTACCGCTCTTCTACCGGTAGATAACCGTTTATTTGCAATTACAGTTGAGAGCAAATAACCGGCATTATCTATTAATGCTCTGCCGGTTTCAAGAATAAGCAAAGGCATCTCATCCGGCCTTAACTGCATTTCAAACAAACCGGTTGAAATTGCATCGGCGAAGTCTTCAATTGAAGGGACAACTTCCTCTGCCGGAAGATACTGTCCTATAAGCGTATTGTGTGATGCAAATCCGCCTCCCATGTCAATATATTCAAGATTAAGGTCAAATTCGTTTTTTAATCCCTTTGCAAGTGAAACCAATACGGAAGCCGCAATTCTGTAGGCTTCGGAAGACATCATGTATGTCCCTATATGCGTGTGTAATCCAACAAGGTTTAAGTTTTTATTTACGAGAATTCTCTTCAAAGCCTGCCATGCTTCACCGTTTTCATAATTAAAACCGAAGCGGTCCCATTTCGGGTAAATCCCAACATCCATATTAACACGTATTGCAACATTTGCTTTGAGGTTATTTGTTTCTGTGATTTCTATTATGTCATAAAGTTCGTCATAATGGTCAATATGGATTTTCGCACCTTCTTTAATTGCTTTTAATAAATCGTGTTTATTCTTATCCGGTCCGTTAAAAATAATATTCTCCCCTTTAACGCCCAACGCTCTCGCTTTATCATATTCAAACCCGGAAACAACTTCCGCAAGACTTCCTTCCTGGTGAAAGAGAGCACAAACTGCATTTAAATAATTTGTTTTATAAGACCATGCAAACTGTACTTTCGGGTATCTTGTTTTAAAAATACGGAGGGCATTTCTTTGATTCTGTCTAATTTTAGATTCGGACAGTACAAATAGAGGTGAACCGTATTCTTCAACTAATTTTTTAACGGGAATTCCTTCAATATCGGGTTTTGGTGTAGTAAGTGTTTTCGTCCCGAATTTATTCATTAATCCCGAATAGTGTTTTGATATTATCGGTCGTTCATATCTCTTTTTATCCATTTTCAATTTCTCCGGTTGTTGCAATTTTTTCAAATACTTTTATGTCGGTTATTAAATCCCATGAACTTCTAACGAATATTGTTCCAATACTAAAACTTGTAAACGGTTCCACTTTTTCCCCGGTTGCAAGTTTTACAAGTGAATAGGGAAGATTTTGTCCTGCTGAAGGTGCAAGGAAGACCCACGCAGGAAAGCGGGGATTGATTTCAAGCAGATAATACTCCCCGGTTTCGGAATCTTTAATAAATTCCAATTCCATACCGCTACGCCATTTTAATTCTTTGATCAGTTTTCTTGATATTTCAAGGATAGCCTTATCATCTATTGTAATTCCAGCCCATCCTTTTCCTTTATCGGTTATATAGAGTTTCCTCATCGAAACAGCACCGACAGTAGCTCCCGTTCCATCGCCGAGGGCGACAACGTTATATTCATCACCCCTTACATATTCCTGGATGATTATCGGGTAACCCCATTTCATGCTGATTTTTTCAAATGCTGTTACTACTTCTTCAAAATTGTTACATATATAAGCATCGTAAAAAATCCCTTTTACTACAACAGGGTAATCAAAATCTTTTTTAAGAGAATAAATATCTTGTATCGAGGATGCCAGCACATTTTTCGGCACTTTTATTTTATGAGATGAACAAAAATCGAAAAGTTTATCCTTCCCTCTAAAATTCAGTTGCTCAATTGTCGGGAGAAAAGTTTTTATACCAAGTTCGGCTAATCTTGATTGAATTTTTATAAATCCATATAACTCGGAATCGAGAGTTGGAATTATTAAATCAATCTTTTCTTTGTCATGGATTTCCTTAATCCTTTGGAATAAAATCTCAAGCCCGGTTGAAGGATACGGGATCAAATAACATTTCTTATGAATATCCTTCATGTAGATTCCGGGGTCAAGTGAATCGTAAATCAATCCGATGATTTCACCCTTGAATTCGTTTGAAGCTAAAATGCTTCTTATTACAGGAACACCGGGACCCGGATTATCTGTGGCATTTAAGCCGG
>DAIRET010000215.1:0-4411 GCA_036795455.1 Ignavibacteriaceae bacterium | reverse complement strand
CCTTAGAGGAGAAAGAGTTCTACAATTCAGAAACCTTCCTCCGCAGTGTACAATAAGAATATATACACTTGTTGGTGAACTTATTCAAACTATACAGAAAGATGATAACGGCAGTATTGCAAGCTGGGATCTATTAACCAACGAAGGTCAACGTATTGCTTATGGTGTTTATATATTTCACGTAGACGCCCCCGGTATCGGTGAAAAAATAGGTAGATTTGCTGTAATTAAATAAATTAATCGGGAGGCGGTTTTCCGTCTCCCATAATTTTGATTTTGAAAAGAATTAAATCCGGAGTAAAAATAAATATGAAAAGATTTTTATATATAACATTAACACTGCTTCTTGGTTTTGTATTCACATCTAATGTTTATGCTCAACCGGACAGAAGCACTTCAAAAGTGGGAACAACAGCCGCACAGTTTCTTAAATTAGGTGCAGGCGCCCGCGCAATCGGTATGGGCGGTGCTTATACCGGTATTGCAGATGATATTTTCTCAACTTACTATAACCCTGCCGGTATCGCTAGAACCGGTGGAGCCGGGCAAGTAGCATTTAACCATGCTAATTGGCTTGCAGATATTACTTACGATTATGCTGCAGCTTCACTGAACTTAACCGATATGGGAACACTCTTTATTACTTTTATGTCGCTCGGAGTGCCGGAAGATATAGTACGTACTAACGAGTTCCCCGAAGGTGATGGAAGAGTATGGGATGCCAAATCTCTTTCCCTCGGTATCGGATTTGCAAGACAGCTAACCGATAAGTTTTCAATCGGTTTTCATCTTAAATATTTGAGAGAAAGCATTTGGAATACAAGTGCAGACGGTTTTGCAATTGATATCGGTACTTACTATGTAACTCCCTTTAACGATATGATAATCGGTGCAAGTATTTCCAATTTCGGAACTAAAATGCAGCTTGACGGAAGGGATATCCAGTTTAACTATGACCCTGATAACAATACAAATACCGGTCCGAACAACGTTTCGGCTAAGTACGAAACCGGGAAATACGATCTTCCTCTCACATTCCGTTTAGGTCTTGCAATGAATGTTGTAAACTGGAATAGTTTCAGAGTAACTACCGCAGTAGATGCAGTTCATCCTAACGACAATACCGAGTATTTGAATACAGGTCTCGAATTTTCTTACGATAATATGCTCTCTTTAAGAGTCGGTTACAAATCGCTTTTATTAAGAGACAGCGAGCAGGGATTGACTTTCGGAGGCGGTATCAACTATGAATTTGCTCCTAACTTTACAGTTATGATAAATTACGGTTGGGCTGATTACGGAAGATTGGAGAATATTCAATTCTTTGATTTAGGAATTAAATTTTAGTCCTTTCTTTTAATATGATTGAACCCGGTTCTTCAACTGAGCCGGGTTTTTTTATTCTTAATAGATTATCAACATTGAAAAAAAAGATATTACAGATCAATAACCGGCTTATAAAACACTTCGGAGTACCGGAACGGAAGTATCCTCTCCCCTCTCCTTTAAGTATTCTTATTGGAACGATTCTATCTCAAAATACAAACGATAACAATTCTTTTATTGCATACAAAAATTTGAAATCAAAATTCCCTGACTGGACACAAGCAGCCAATGCCCGGTTAAATCAAATTGAAAATGAAATTAAAGTTGCCGGGTTGTGGAAGCAAAAAGCGAGAGCAATAAAAAGTGTTCTGAAGTATTTCAAGGAAAAGGATTCATCACTTTCACTCGATTACTTGAAAGAAATGGATTCCGATTCAATTCTGAATGAATTAACCTCTTTCAAAGGTGTCGGAATTAAAACCGCTTCATGTGTACTTCTTTTTTCACTTGATAGAAATGTTTGTCCTGTTGACACACATGTTTTCAGGACATTAAACAGAATCGGTTTGGTTCAAGAATCAACACCGGAAAAAACTTTTTATGCAATTAAAAATAACATACCTGATCGTATTGCCCACCCATTTCATACAAACTTGATTAGACTTGGCAGAGAGATATGTAAACCACAAAAACCTTTATGTGGTTTATGTCCACTCAAACGGGTATGCATGTTCGATGATAAAAACATCAACATAGTAGACGCTGTAAAAAATCGTGAATTCATGTTGCTTGATAGTATCTATGATTGATAGACTCTATCACCTAACTCAAGCCAGGTTTCAATACTGCATTGTTTTGAATCTTACTACTTATTAAGTTTGTACAGGAAATTAAATAAGAATAGGAATTATTATGAGACTATCATTAAATATTGACCATATAGCCACTTTACGAAATGCAAGAGGAGAATTCCAACCCGACCCGGTTACCGCCGCATTAATAGCCGAACAAGCCGGCGTTGACGGAATAGTCGTTCATCTCCGCGAAGATAGAAGGCATATTAACGACCGCGATGTTCGTTTGCTAAGAGAGTTGATTACAACAAAACTTGACCTTGAAATGGCGGCTACGGATGAGATAATTAAAATCGCTTGCGAAATACAACCGGAGCTGGTAACTCTTGTCCCGGAAAAGCGTGAGGAATTAACTACCGAAGGAGGTTTGAACGTTATAGATAACATAACGCATATCAAATCTGCTATTGCAGAGCTCCATAAATTCGATGTACCTGTATCCCTGTTTATTGAACCGGATATTCTTCAAATTGATGCAGCAGCCGAAATTGATTCTGACGTAATTGAGATACATACAGGTAAATTTGCAAATTCTCTATCAGAAGAAGAGCAATACGACGAACTGGACAAGATCAGAACTGCAATAAAACACGCTAAAAAATTGCATCTCGGTGTTAATGCAGGACATGGATTAAATTATCAGAATATGAAAATATTCCGGGAGCTTACAGATGTAGATGAAGTTAGTATCGGACATTCAATAATAGCACGCGCAGCATTTGTAGGTATTAAAGAGGCAGTTAAAGAGATGTTTGCAATAATAAACAAACAATGTTAATAAAAAACCCCGTATAGTAACGGGGTCTTTAATAACTCAAACAAGTATGATTTACTTTGTGAAAAACTGTTTACATCACCAAAGCCATAATAGCTTTTTGAACGTGAAGCCTGTTTTCAGCTTCATCGAATACAACAGAGTTAGCCGAATCGATTACTTCATCAACAACTTCATCGCCTCGGTGTGCCGGTAAACAGTGCATAAAAAGATAATCATCCTTTGCATGTTTAACAAGTTCGGGATTAATCTGGTAACGCATGAATTTTTGCTTTCTTTCCTGTGCTTCCTTTTCCTGTCCCATACTTGCCCATACATCTGTGTAAATAACGTCTGCGTCTTTCACTGCTTTAATCGGGTCATCAAGAATTTCAATTTTACTTCCAAAGTAAGCTGCATTTTCTTGCGATTCTTTAACAACAAAATCTACAGGTGTATAACCGGATGGAGAAGCAATTGCAATGTCCATTCCTACTTTTGAACAGCCGTGTAATAAGCTGTGTGCCATGTTATTGCCATCCCCGATGTATGCAAGTTTTAATCCTCTTAATGTTCTTTTCTTTTCGAGTATTGTAAAAAGATCACAGAGAACCTGGCACGGATGATGCAAATCGGTTAACCCGTTAATCACCGGTATAGAGCCGTACTTAGCGAGGTCTATAACATCCTGGTGCTCGAATGTTCTGATCATAATACCGTCAAGATAACGTGATAGAACCTTAGCAGTATCATGAACGTTTTCGCTTTTCTTTAATTGTAAATCATTTTGATTGAAATACAATCCGGTACCGCCCAGCTCGAAAATACCAACTTCGAAAGAAACTCTTGTTCTTGTAGAAGGTTTTGAGAATATCATCCCGAGTTTCTTTCCTTCAAGCAGTTTATGCGGTTCACCAGTTAATCTTTTTTCTTTTAAAGTTCTTGTCAAATCAAATATCTGCCAGATTTCTTCATGCGACAGATGATGAATTTCGATTAAACTTTTTCCTTTCATATTAATAGCCATATATCACTCCAATTAGTTTTTATTTAACAATCTTTGTTCCCGCAGCGGGATTTAATAATTCATTAGCTTCCGTAATAATAGCTTCTTTCCCCCCGTTTTTAACGAACTTAATTGCAGCTTCAATTTTGGGTCCCATACTACCTGCAGCGAATTGTCCATCCTTTGCATATTTCCTTGCAGTTCTTACGGACATTTTATCAATCGCTTTCTGATTCGGCTTATGAAAATTAATATAAACTTTCGGTACGTCGGTAAGGATAATAAATTCGTCAGCACCAATTTCAGCGGCAAGAAGTGAAGCGGCAAGGTCTTTATCGATTACGGCATCAATACCGAGGAGTTGTCCGTTATTATTAATTACCGGTATCCCTCCACCGCCGGATGCAATAACGATATTACCTTTCTTCGTTAAATCCTTTATGATATTTTTGTTCATAATATCAATAGGTT
>DAIRET010000214.1:0-4413 GCA_036795455.1 Ignavibacteriaceae bacterium | reverse complement strand
CCCACCGTGCTTCGAGATGATGGTTATGTTGATATTCCGGTATTAGACCATGCTACATACTTTAGAATCTCATTCCCATTATCAACTGAGGCTCAAAAGTTATTCCATCATCTTCATGTTTGCACGGCCATGGATTTTGTCTGGCAACACCAAATCCTATACTCGGCTGTACTAAAACGAAATACGAGTTAGCTCTAATATCGAAATCGAACCTGTAACCAACTCTAAGGCTTGTCCACAATTCAAATCCCTTATATGTTTTTCCATCCACCGAAGATTCAAAAGGATTATATGCGGGCCATAATTCTATTTCGGCATGAAGTCCCTCCCAGAAAAACTGGCGGTATCCGAGCAGAAGTGTGTAGGCATTGGTCTGCCCCCGGTCATTCTTCCAATCCTGATAGGCAACACCAAAAAGTATATCACCGCTTTGATAAACCGAGTAGGATAATTGTACCATGTATATCTGTGCTCCAAGCGGGTAAGAGACACTTATCCCTACTGCCCATTTGTCATGAGACCCGTTTGTCCCTATGGGTACGTCCTGTGCATATGTAGTGCAATAAAAGAAAATGAATGAGAGAATTATTACAATTAACGGGTAGTTTTTTGTACAGCATGTTTTTCGTTTTTTATTCATCGCTTATATTTCAGTTGTGATATATCCCTGCTATTCCCATAAATCCTTTTTAAGATAAATCATATCAACAAGTTGTATATCGCCATCGAACATAGGGTGGTCGTAATTGTCCGTAAAAAAATTCTTTACTCTATGCGACTTTTCAAATCCGCAGCTTTCATAAAACGAGAGGATTGCCGGCGTTTCGCCAGTTCCGACAAGCATTGTTTTGTAATCGTTTTTATAGAAATCGGAGATGTAATTTATCAATGCCCTACCGTACCCTTTGCCTTGGTATTTTTCGTATGTAGCAATGTTTTTCAACTCGCAGGTTTCGTTATTTACCGGCACTACAACGCAGACACCTTTCAAATCATCGTCATATAAAGCAAACAAGTCGCCGTCCGGCAAATACTTATCAATCATATTTTCCTGTTCATCTGCGAGCAGCAATAAGTCAAGGAACTGTTTCTTATTTTCTATAACTTTTTCTATTCTCACCATATCTCTTTTGTTTTTAGAATGTCATATTTTATTTCCCGTCGTATCGCCCCTTACTGCTAATGGTGTTACCTATAGTAGAATAAATAAGAAAACCCTCCGCGTCTCTGCGTTGAGAAAAAAGGAGGGTTTAAACGCAGAGTCGCTAAGACGCAGAGGAATTATCCAAACTTAATCGATAAATCAACAAGAGGTATTTTCTTGCCTGCCCTTCGGGCCTGCCACCCTGTGGTTTGCGAACCTCTAATATAGGTTAGCTGGTTTTTAGTATATATTATGAAAGCTATCATTAATTTTACCAAACGTTAGCTCATAATTATTCCAATATTTTTCTGTATTAAAAGGGATAAGTTGTAAAAATGTATTAATGGTATAAGTCGGCACATTTTCATTTTCAGAAGTAGTTAAGTTTTGATTAAATACAATACAACCGGGAAGAGTTTTTTTATTGGAAAATAAATTATTGATATTCTGAGAGCCAACTGTTTCTATCATTTCCATAATTTTTTTATGAACAAAACGAATCACTATCTCTACTGGAGCATAGTGATTCAAAAAGTAAAAATATTTTTTTTCATTATCACTTGACGTATCTCTAGGAATTAATTCCGAAGAAGGAAATTTGTTTTTATAGTTCAATACTGTTATTCCAATTTCCGCATCTGATTTCTCGATTTGTTCAACCGCCTTTTCAAAATTTTGATATAATGTTTGAGGATTATCTCCACTTATAACTTTACAAGCGAATCCCCATTTATGGTTATCTAAATCAACAATTATGTCAGGATTATCACCTTTTGAATTTTCAGGGTCATCTAATTTTAAATTTTCTCCAACTGCAAAAGCACCAAGTCCAAATAATAATTCTAATACCTTATTACTACCGGAGTCTGTTACCGAAGCTTTAACATTTTGAACAAAACTACTACTACCCAGAAGATTTAAATGCTTACGAAATACATCAAATCCAGATTTACTTGATAAATCTTTTATCAACTGAGATATATGATAACAGCCCATAATTTGAGCCATAGCTTCATCTTCGTCAATTTTTAGTTGAGCACAAATTTTTATAAAATCCTCTGAATCAAGATTATCAGCCAATAAATAAACATTTTCAAATTGACTATTGCTTTCAACTATGATTTTGTTCTCGGAAAGAAGTGCTTCCAATGAATGAATAACTTCTTTTATAAGTCCAAATGTTTTTTTAGGATTATACATATTTATTTTAACCAGCCAACCTATAATTGAGCCTATTGAAACAAATTATGTATCGGAATGTTAGCCCGAAAGATTTTCTGCATAACAAACCAACTTAATTTTGGCTCAACCAACGTAAAACATTTAATTAAAATCATTTACTATATTCTCATACTTTTTTTCAAAATCTCAAACCGGGATTAATAAATCTTGATAACATACCTATACTTTTCGTCATCTTAAAGATTTTTGCACCGAATACAGTTTTAAATTTGTTATAAATAAACTTGATTGAAAAGCAGCTATTATTTAATCCCTCCCCAAACGGCTTTTGCAGCACGGGATTTAAGTTTGCAGGTAGTATTTCTCTGCTATGTGGTATGTAACTAAATGAGACCAAGCGAAACGAGCACCTTTTATCTTATTAAGCGATATTTCTGCCGTTAAATTAAAGAGAATTTATTACTCCACCAAGGATTTATCAAAAAAAACTAAATAAATTACTAAAACCACGTAACTCCATAACCCATCCTCTACTTATTTTCCGTTTCCCACGGGCAAAATACATTCTCAAACCCGGGAAAACCGCTTTTTACGTCAAAAAAACCATTTATTTCTTTACCTAAACGATTTATTTCTTTACCGGAGTAATTTATTTCTCTACCTGAGCAATTTATTTCTTTACCAGGGCAACTAATTTCTTTACCTGAGCAATTTATTTCTTCACCAGGGCAACTAATTTCTTTACCGGAGTAATTTATTTCTCTACCTAAGCAATTAATTTCTTTACCAAAACCAGTAGAATCTCCGAACGGTTTAATAGATTTCACTTGGAAGACTCTTATTATTCAATTCATCTTCCGGTTGTTGAGCTTATCGAAACAATTTCTTTACCGGAGTATTTATTTCTTTACCTTGTAATGCTTCGCACTTCGGACTTTGGTCTTTAGATCAGCGTCTCCACTTAACATTTCTCCACCCAAGTTACTTTTTAATTGAACCAAACCGGTTTTCGATTGTATTACTGTAAAGCAAATTATTAAATGGAGTACAAAATGAGATCAGTATTAAAATATTCACTTCTTTTTTTATTAATATATCTGATTGCATCGGGAGATTCATTCCCGCAGCGACCGGAGAAAGTCTATTCAATAGTAAAGCAGATAAAAACTTTCGACTGGTACAAAAATGCCGCAATTGAATGGAAAAAAGTAATCGTTGAAAATTCCTCAGACGCTGAAGCATGGCTATACTACTATACTGCAAACCGTATGGCAAGAATGTTTCACCCGGAAGAGTGGGAAAAGACAAAAGGTGAATATTTCCGCGAACCGAACGATATAGTTAGTGAAGCGGAGAAAAGCATCCCCGGCACATTTGAGTATAACTACATTAAAGTATATAACAATAAAAAGTGGGATGATGAACATGAAAAACTACTGTTTCATACATTGTCACTCGGTCCAGACAGACCGGAAATTTACGACGAACTTATCCGTCACTATGAAATAAAAAGAGATACTGTGAATTCAAGAATCTTCAATGGCAAGTGGTACAAAAGCGGTGATGTTTCACCGGGCGTACTGAACTGGAATTACAATGTTCTGGCTTCACTTGAGAAAGATGCAATCCTTTTTACAAACGGTGATAATGATACTTACCCCGTATGGATGCTTCAGTATGTAAAGAACTTTCGTAAAGATGTACTTGTACTTAATATCAACTTGATGATGGTGGATGAATATCGGAATGCCCTATTCGAGCAGAATAGTATTAAACCTTTTACCGTCGATTTCTCCAAATATAAGGAAGAAAAAAATCCCCTACCCGGCGTAATGACAGAACTAATAAAGCATGTTGTAAATAATTCGCAGAACCGTCCTGTTTATTTTGCGCTTACTTTAAATTCCGAATTGTACCGGAACATCAGTGAGAAGGTTTACATGACCGGGCTTGCCTTCAAATACAGTGATAACGATTTTGATAATATGGCTGTGCTTATAAAGAATTACGAACATAACTGGCTGCTCGATTATTTAATAGAAGATTTCACTGAGGATATTTCAGTTACAGTAGTTCACCAGATTAAT
>DAIRET010000213.1:0-4429 GCA_036795455.1 Ignavibacteriaceae bacterium | reverse complement strand
GTACCCGGGTCAACGTTTATATAAGGGTCGAATTTCTGAATTGTAACCTTAAATCCCCTCTGTTTTAGAAGTAATCCGAGAGAAGAGGCAGTAATCCCTTTTCCTAACGAGGAAACAACTCCGCCTGTAACAAAAATGTACTTAACTTTATTTCTTTTTATCATCGCTTTTTTAGGATCGAAATATATACGGTTATAGTTACTTTTTCAATTCCGGGATGTATAAAAATTGAAAAAAGTTGAAAAAAAATCAAATTATTTGAAATTTCTCATTTTCAAACCGATTACGAATATTTTTTACTTAGTTGTGTACGTAAAAAACCGGAGACTTTTCTAAATTGATTTTCTGGAATTTCTATCAAGACATACTTTCCCGGAAGTGGAATCCAAGATACAAAAAAGTTCTGAAATCAATAAAAAGATTTCCACATTCAAATTATCCGGTTTTTTGTATATTTACGCACCACTGAATTTTAAAATAAATAAAGGATTCAACTATGCAGTTCTTAAAAGAATTAGGAATCGAACAGAAAAACTTCGGTTCATCTACCGGCTTAAAATGGAATGAAACTACTACCGAAGGAGAAATAAAAGTCTATTCTCCCAACACCGGTGAATACATTGCTTCCGTATATCAAGCATCGGAAGCGGATTATAATAAAGTTATCGCCACAGCTTCTGAAGCATTCCTTTACTGGCGAAAAATTCCTGCTCCTAAAAGAGGAGAAATTGTTCGACAGATTGGTTTAAAACTGAGAGAATACAAACAACCTCTCGGAACACTCGTCTCCTTTGAAATGGGAAAATCACTTCAAGAAGGTTTGGGCGAAGTTCAGGAAATGATTGATATCTGCGATTTTGCAGTAGGACTTTCACGCCAGCTTTACGGATTTACTATGCACTCCGAAAGACCATCACATAGAATGTACGACCAGTATCACCCGCTCGGAATAGTATTAACTATCTCGGCATTCAACTTCCCGGTTGCCGTTTGGTCATGGAATGCAATGATTGCTGCTGTTTGCGGTGATGTTAATCTCTGGAAACCATCTTCAAAAGTTCCGCTTACTGCTATTGCAACTCAAAAGATTGTTGCCCAGGTTTTGAAAGATAATGACCTGCCTGAAGGACTTTTCTCACTTGTTGTAGGACGCGGTTCAACAATCGGTGAAAAAATGTTGTGTGATAAAAATATTCCACTCGTATCGGTTACAGGATCAACAAGCGTTGGCAGACATGCTTCTGAAGTTGTTTCTAAAAGATTCGGTAGAACAATTCTTGAGTTAGGCGGAAATAATGCAATAATAATGACTCCTAATGCTGACATGAAACTTGCTATCCCGGCTGTTGTTTTCGGTGCTGTTGGTACGGCAGGACAGCGTTGTACAACAACAAGAAGATTAATTATCCATGATTCGATTTACGATAAAGTTAAGGATTCTTTAATAAAAGCGTACAAGAGTTTGAGAATCGGGAATGCGCTTGACGAGAAGAACCACGTAGGTCCGCTAATCGATAAAGAAGCAGTTAAAATCTTCTCCAATGCAATTGAAGCAGTGAAGAAAGAAGGAGGAAAAGTTATTTTCGGTGGTGATGTTTTAACAGGTGAAGGGTATGAATCAGGCTGTTATGTAGTTCCTGCTATAGTCGAAGCTGAAAACGAATATAAAATTGTACAGGAAGAAACATTCGCACCTATACTGTATTTAATTAAATACAGCGGCGAAGTTGATAATGCAATTGCAATTCAAAATGGGGTTGTACAGGGATTATCATCCGCAATATTTACAAACAACCTGCGTGAAGCGGAAGAATTCCTTTCTGCCTGGGGCTCCGATTGCGGTATTGCGAACGTAAATATCGGTACTTCGGGTGCTGAAATCGGCGGTGCTTTCGGCGGTGAAAAAGAGACCGGAGGTGGAAGAGAATCCGGCTCCGATGCGTGGAAAGCCTACATGAGGCGGCAGACAAATACTGTAAACTACGGTACTGCATTACCGCTTGCACAGGGAATTAAATTCGATATTTAATTTTTTGTTTTAATAGAATAATAAAGGTTGTCGTTACGGCAGCCTTTTTTTATTTGAATAGTACACTGATTTATTTTGATGGCGAAGCCATAACGATGGTATTTGTTGTCAGTTATGGGTTGATTGATGAGTTTTTTCAGTGTTGCTCTGCGCCTTTGCGACTTCGAAGGTCGAAGACACTTTTGGTAATCCTTCGGATCTGCGTTCAGATTCTCCATTTCGCATTTAGAAGCTTGATTAACCATACAAAAATCTGTATATTAAAACAGAAAATTGAGATATATTTTGAAGAAAGATTCTACATTTGAGTGGGATGAAGAGAAGAATGTTTTCAATCAGAAAAAACATCACATCTCTTTTGAAGAAGCACAATTTGTATTCGCCGACCCGAAAAGAATTATAGCAATAGACTTAGAACATAGCGGGTCTGAAGAGAGATATTTTTGTTTTGGTAAGATTGATGATAATATTGCTACTGTTCGTTTTACTTACAGAAAGGGGAAAATAAGAATTTTTGGTGCAGGATACTGGAGAAAAGGAAAACAGATTTATGAAAAAGAGAATAAAATATAGTAACGAAAAATTAGGACGTTTAGAAATTGTAGAAGATTTTCTACCCGAACCGGAGGAATTGGTATTCAAAGAAGAGAATGTAAAAGTTTCTATAAATCTTAGTAAATCAAGTCTTGAGTTTTTTAAGAAATTAGCAAAAGAAAACGGCAGCCAATACCAGAAAGTAATTAGAAATCTACTTGATACTTATTCGACCCGGTATAATTCGCAGCAATAAAACGAATGGCGAAATTATTCCCCCCTACAATTGCAACTTAACTTTGTACTTCGTCAACACAGCAGTTAAACCGAGCATTGCAAGTGCTATGACTATCGAGCGTATAATACCCGTTATCCCCGAGCCGAAGTACTCACCAAGAATTGTAATCCCGAATATTCCGAGAAGCGCGTAAAATATATCCGGCAGAATATAAGCGAGCAGCGGATTAGCGCCTGCTGGATTCAGAAATCTACTCCATTTACTAATCCCTTTAACGTCCACGAGCCAGAAAAGAAATACATACAGAATTGTGCAAATAGCCGAGCAGTAAAGACACCAGGCAGGAGTAGCAAGGTTTTTATTCACACCGTAAAGCGGTTCAAATAAGTAACCTGCAACTGCAAGAAATAGAGCGAAGTAAACCGCCCATTTTATCTTCTTCCGGTTCGTTTTTACAATTGAATCAGTTGTAAAGACAATTGATAAAATTACTCCTGCAACAACAATTGATAAGTGTCCCCCGATATGTCCTGCAATCCAGAGTTGGTCGTTAATGAAAGAAAGGAACTCCAGTCCGCCGGTTTTATCTCCGATGTAAAGAAGCGAAGAGATTATCAAAACTCCTATTAACGGAATAATGTTATCCTTAGTAAAAAAGTAAGAAAGAGTTCCGAATAAGTAAGCCCAGCCGATTAGACCGAGAATTCCCCACCACATAGTTTTCATCCATGTAATATCCGGTTCTTTCCCACCTTTGTAAATGTATGCAAGGAGAAAGAGTGTAATCAAACCGAGTGCTTTCAAACCGGTAAAAACGTACTTTTTATAATCAACTGATTTCGGATATTGGTTCCACACAAGAATAACGGAAAGAAACATTAAAAGCATCCACCAATGCTTACTAAGCCCGGTAGCAAGCGAATTCAGTCTCCCGATATTTACCATAAAAACGCCGAGAATAATCAGTCCCGCAGTTCTTAAAAGTATATGTTTCCAGGTTTGAAAAGTTGAGTAATTACGTTTAACCCGGTTTTTCATTGCAAGCGGAATAGACATACCGACGATAAAAAGAAAAGCAGGGAAAACAACATCAACGAAAGTCATACCGCTTACATTCGCAGGCATATGCTTTAGCCAGCCAGGAATGTCTTTCACCCCTGCAAGGTCGTTCACGAATATCATTGTAAGGATTGTGAGTCCCCTAAAAATATCTATTGAAAGAATCCTATTTTTCTTAAAACCGGTTTCGGAATGTTCCATAGTTTAATTTTTAATTTGGTTGGTAATGTAATCCAATAACAATCTTACTCCGAAGCCCGTCATGTACGGCTTGGTGTAGTTGTTTAATTTGTTCGGACAAGCAGGACCTGCAATATCTATATGCGCCCAGGGAATACTTTTATCAACAAAGTTTTCGAGGAATTTAGCCGCAGTGATTGCACTCCCCCATCTTCCGCCGATGTTTTTCACATCAGCAACATCACTCTCATTTAGGAAGTTGTAATCATCCCATAAAGGGAGTCTCCAAACGCGGTCGTAAGTAGTTAGTCCCGATTTATAAATCTCATCAGCAAGTGATTCATCTTTTGTAAAAAGACCTGCAACAAATTCACCGAGAGCAACAACAC
>DAIRET010000212.1:0-4460 GCA_036795455.1 Ignavibacteriaceae bacterium | reverse complement strand
CAAGAGTTCTTTAAGAAGAGATTATATTATGTGTGCCGTAACGGCTTAACTCGAGGCGAAGAAGATTCTCGGCGGTTTTAAGCGAAATCGTATCTACCCCGTTAGAAGAAAATGGAAAGATTGCAATACTCTTTTGAATGACGTCCTGTGGGAAAAGAGTAGCTGTCAGCACGATAAAAAACAATATAAATTTAATCGAGGTTTTCATTGTCGTTCCTATTAATATTTTAAAACCTATTTACATAATAAAGAATTCCGATAGAAATTGAAATAGAACCGTATCCCAAATATTGAGTAAAGCCAGTCTTCAATCACACCCTTCTTTCTTTTACTCTTTTTCTTTTTTTTATTCTCTCCAACCCCTATCTAACTCCATCCTCTTCAAAAAGATTGGGACTAAGGCAGCCTTCAACAGTAAGAAGTTTCCGTTTTATTTTCTCGCCGCCGGCATAGCCGCCGAGTTCATTGTTTGAGTAAATTACCCTATGGCATGGAATAATTATCGGGATAGGATTGGTTCCGTTTGCTCTTCCTACAGCTCTTACAAAATTAGGATTACCAAGCCGCTCGGCAATGTCTTTATAAGCTACAACTTCGCCGTAGGGGATTTTCATAAGCTCGTTCCATACTCTAAGCTGAAAAAATGTACCGTGTAAATCAAGCGGAACAGTAAATGATTTTCGTCTGCTTTCAAAGTATTCTTTCAGTTCGTTAACCACCCCAAAAAGAAGCGGGTCGTCTTCTTTAACTCTGATTTTCTTCCCGGTTATTTTTTTCGAAAGAGTCTTTCCAAAATCTATTCTTACAATCCCGATTAAAGAAGAGTAGACCGTAATTTTTATCCCGTGTAATTTGATTGTTGTGTAGTAAAGTTTCTTCTCGTCTTTTTTCATAATACCGCTTTCTGTTTTTATGAGTGATGAGAACAATACAAAAGAACTTAATTGCAACTATGTGAAATTAACAAAAAAGGGAAGCAAATAGCAATAATTGCTTCCCTTACTATTAGAAAACCTTTGCTTTCTTACGCCGGAATGACTTCAATATTCGGATTGATATCCCTTCTCAATAAGCCTTCTATTGCTGCGAGGGTTCCTCTTTGAGCGCTGGGGCAGCTTCCGCAAGCTCCCTGGTAACGAACGCGTAACGTTAAACCACTCAATCCTATTACTTCAAGTCCGCCGCCGTCATTTGCAAGTGCGGGACGAACTTTTAGATTTAGTACTTCGTTGATTTTCTTCAACAACTCGCTTTCATTTTTATCCATCCCTTTCGGTTCTTGTTCCGGCGGAATTAATGATTTATCAAATTCTTTAAGCAGATTTGCAAACGGTCTTTGGATCAATCCCCACTGTGTTTCTTTTGATTTTTCAATTGTAATAAACCTATCCATATAAAAAACGGTTACAACACCGGGAAGTTCGAAAATTGCTTTTGCAAGCGGGTCGTTTACTGCTTCTTCTTTATTATGAAACTGCCTGGTTTCATAATTCAATATTTTTTCGTTCAGAATAAATTTTAACGCATGTGGATTGGGCGTTAATTCAACATCAATAACTTGAAACATAGTAACTCCTATTTTATCTATTTAAATTTCTAATTGCATTTTACAAATAAAACTCGTTTTTATACGAAACAAATTTAGCAGTGGAAATGATTCCAAACAAGGTATTTACCGCCTATTCAACTCCCAGGTATTGGTTAATGTTCGATACCGAATTTACGATTACCCTCGCATCTTTCTTTATAGTGAATTCACTTAAACCCACTTCGGAAATGCTGTTGCCCCAATCATAAGTGTAACCCAGGCGGGTCCACGGATAGGCGTTTTTCTCTTTTGCAGGGAAATATGAATAAACAATATTACCGTTGAACCAATTCACATAATCCTGGCTTACCGAATCCGGGAAATAAAGACCAGAAAATGTAACCCGGATATTATTATCATAAGCTGGACGGAGTAAGTCTTCCGGTTTCACCCATAGTTCAACCATCCACTCGTTACCGCTTCCGTGCGGTAGTCCGAGTAGTTGTTCGACTCGTAAAAGATATTTACTTGACCTTACAGGATTGTTGTTAAACCATTCACGTAATTCCGGTACTACAGTCGCCCATGTAATACCCCACGAAGTTGTAACCGTATCACCGGCGGGATAACTACTTGCGTATTTCGTAAAGATAAGCATTTTAACATACCCGGTTGTGTCGCCATCTTTCCAAATTAAGTTCGTGTTTGAAGGAGTTATTGGCGTTAGAGTAGTTACAATCTCATTATCTTCGGCAACCATAGCATCAATAACTGCAGAGCGATATAGTTCCTCAAGTGATTTCTCCGGCACCGGCTCGGTTGTTTTATCATCACTGCAGCCTGAGACAAAAAAGAGAACCGGGAATAACAACAGTAATAAGTATTTATTGTATTTCATGATTACTTTACTCAAGATTTTATTGTAACTTAAAAACGACTATCTTACCATCCATATTTGAAGCGGCAAAACTATCATCGCCTAAATATTTAATTGAATGTACTCTTGAAGTACCGAGATAAAGAAGCGGTTTCAACTGATACTTTTCATCTACACTATAAACCATTCCGCTTTTTGTTCCGAAAAATATCTTCCCGTTTACTTCAATTATTTCAATTGGCATTGTATCCAGCCCGAATTTCGCGTCAATCTCTTTAATGCGTCTGCCATCTTTAGCAGATACAATATGAAGTTTATCCGTTATACTTTTTACGAAAAGCTTCTGTTTATCTCCGCTTATACCGATTGATTCCCAGCTTCCGAAATCATTTTTTCTCCAGTTTGTTTTTCCGAGCATCAAATCAATTGAAGAAACGAATTTATCGGGAGTAGATACGTAAACGTTTTTTCCATCACTTACAGGTGTTACTGCTGCGGGTGAGTAATAGAAGTTTTTATTCTCTGTCCATTTCCAGTTCATCATACCGGATGAAGCATCAATACAGTAGAGATAGTTGTCCCAGCTTCCGTAAACCAACCGATCTTTTTCAAATAGCGGTTCGGTTTCTATCATCATAGAAGCGTCAGTATTTTCCCATACCGGATTAAGGTAATAAATTTCGTAGCAATACATTTTACCGGATGAGGTCCCCACCACCACACCGGCAGTCGTTTCGTTACCGTAAACAAGCGGTACGGTTATTAATTGGGAAGTAACCGGTTCGCCTATGCCGATAATCTGGTCAATAGTCCCATCCGTTACGCTCATCGTTACCAGATCACCGAGAACATTTCCGGCAGCGACAAGGTTTTGGTAGACTGTGGGAGCGCTAACTGTTTTGGCATGTAAATCCTGTTTCCAGTTAAGCTCGCCCGTCTTTGAATCCCAGCAATAAAACAATCCGTTATATGCAGCGGCAAAAAGATTCTCGCCGTAACCAACCAATGATGCTGATAAAGTTGATTTCAAATCCTTCTGCCATAAAATATCAACACCGTAGTTTTTAAATTGAAGCGAATCAACCTGTGGAATATTCAATTCATTAAGTTTTGAAATTGCACCCCAACTTTTTGCTGTGCCTTCTTTTGTAACTTCATAAAAGAAAACCGAGTCGTTTTTAGTTTCTACAATGTTATAACCCCAGCTTTTACCGCGGCTAAGCGGTGAGCGTCCCATTACACCGGGAATACCGTTAAAGTCGTAAAACTTGTTTGCGTGACCATGCCCGCAGAAGACAACTTTGATGTTCTTTTTACGAAGTACGTTTGTAACTTTGAACCAGTTATCGATTTCACTTTCAAGCTGGTGATGAATAAAAAAGTAAATTTCTTTATTTGCAGGTGTTGCAGTAACAACCGAGTCGAGCCACAAAATATCTTCGGAAGTTACATGTCCGCCGCCTCCCCGCCATATAATTCCGCTGTTGATACCGATGAACTTTATGTTATGTTTTTCGAATGCGAATTTATCATCTTTCCATAATTCAAAGAATTTAAACCCGCCGCTTTCGCTCCATTTTGTATCGTGATTACCGGGAATTATATAATAGGGGACTTTTAATTTATCAAGAATTTCTTTTGCCGAGCGAAGTTCATCATTTCTCCCCTTTTCGGCTACATCACCTGTAACAAAAACGAATCCGATATCTTTTCTCAAATTAATATCATCAACACAGGCGATAAGGTCAATATCTGCCCCGGGTGCCCCGATATGTGAATCGGTTATCCATCCGAACTTAAACGATTGGGGAAACAGTGAATAAACATTTAATACACAAAACAAGGTTACTATTTGAACAAACTTTTCCATTGATTTCCGGTATTTATTAATAATAGAAATATCATGTGCAAATTTATGAAATTCGTCCGGTAGTTTCATCATTAGATTTTAGAATGATTTGATTTATGTCCGCTCAGTGGCACCGAGATAAATCGAGGTGTTAATAGAAAATGGGACTCTGATTTGTTATGATCAATTCAGATACATTATGATTT
>DAIRET010000211.1:0-4461 GCA_036795455.1 Ignavibacteriaceae bacterium | reverse complement strand
CGTTTCCGGTTCCTGCAGCCAGCCCGATAAGCATGTAACAGACATTAAACGGATGCTTGCTTACTCATCCATTGCACATGCCGGTTACATGCTTATCGGGCTGGCTGCAGGAACCGGAAACGGAACGACAGGGATTGTTTATTATCTAACAGCATATTCTTTTATGAATTTGGGTGCATTCGGTATTGTGGCATTCGTCGAAGGTATGGAAGAAAATAATCTATCTATTGATAATTATTCAGGGCTTTCAAATCAAACTCCAGTAATAGCCGGGTTACTTGCATTGTTTATGTTTGCTTTGTCGGGCATTCCTCCTTTTGCAGGATTCTTCGGTAAGTATTATGTTTTTATCTCAGCAATTGAGAGTGGTTTAACATGGCTTGCCATTGTAGGTGTATTATCAAGCGTTATTAGTGTTTATTTCTACCTGCGCGTTGTTGTTGTTATGTATTTCAGAAAACAAGATTCGCCGGTTACACTCATTAATTCAAAATCTTCTTTACTTGGGATATTCATATCCGCTATTCTTGTTGTATTGCTCGGCGTTTTCCCTGGTACTTTTATTGATCTAATAAATTACTTCGTTAAATAAAAATTAAGAAAGAAGTTGAAATGATACCTTTATTTTCTGTTGATCAGATAAGATATATTGATAAAAAAGCTGTTGAATCTCTCGGTTTTGAAGGCTCTATTTTAATGGAGAACGCATCAATAAATATTTATAACGCTATACTTGAAAATTTCGAGTTCCTTACAAGAGAAAATGTTATAGGTATCATTTGCGGACGTGGAAATAACGGGGGAGACGGATTTGCAGTCGCAAGACATTTTGCAAATAACGGTTTTATTGTAAAAGTTCTTTATTTATACGAGCTGCAAAAATTGAGTAATGATGCTTTGTTTAATTTCAATATTATTACAAACAAAGAGCATTACAAAGAATCAATTCTCTTGAAAAAATACCAGAAGGGGAATGATATTCATTTTATTGATGATGCTACAATAGTGCTGGATGCTATGCTTGGCAGCGGTTTTTCAGGTGAATTGAAAGAGCCTTATAAAAGTATTGTCTCATATATAAACAACAATGATTTTGTTCGTGTTGCTGTTGATGTTCCAACAGGTTTGAATCCCGATACAGGTTACGGCGACCCGGTATTTAATTCTGATCTAACAATTACACTCGGTGAATTAAAAAAAGGACTCTTTTACGGTGAAGGGTATGCTCATTCAGGTAAAGTCGTTAAAGGTGATATTGGAATAAACAACAAACTATTCGATCAATTTGAAGTTGAAGATTACGTTATCGAACCTGAAGATGTTGCATTTAATCTGCCTGAAAAAAGAAAAGATATTCATAAATACTCGGCAGGTAAAGTGCTTTCAATTGCGGGTTCGGCAGGTTTTCCCGGTGCTGCTTTATTAACTGCATTTTCAGCGCTAAAGTCAGGTGCGGGAGCCTCGGTATTAGCTTTCCCGGTTTCTGCAAGAGAAATGTTGAATACAACCTATCCCGAATTAGTTTATGAGTTATACAATGATGAATGTTCCGGCTATTTAACTTCCACGAGTATTGAACAACTAAAAGAAAGAATTTTATGGGCTGATTGTATTGCAGTCGGACCGGGAATCGGCAGGGAAGAGGCGACAATTGATGCGATAAAACTATTATTGAAGAAAAATATTTCATCCCGAATAGTGATAGATGCTGATGCCATTTTTGCATTAGCTAAAATAGGTTATTCAAAAACAAATTTGAAAAACTGTGTTTTAACACCGCACCTCGGGGAATTTGCCTCGCTTATTAATACAACCGTTGATGAATTGAAAAAAGACTTGCTGAAAATCGGAAAAAGTTTTGCGCAAGAGAATAAATGCCACCTTCTGTTAAAAGGTCCAAGAAGTATTATCTTCAATCCTGCGGGTGAAGCATTTATCAATTCTACGGGAAATCCCGGAATGGCAAAATTCGGAACAGGTGATGTGCTTACCGGGATGATTGCCGGTTTCATTTCCCAGTATGGCGAAATTGAAAATGGATTAATAACTTCGCTTTACTTACATAGTTTAACCGGAGATTTACTAAAAGAGAAATATTCCGAATATGGTTTTACTGCCGTTCAACTTATTGAAGGAATACCTGACTCGATAAACTTTTTAAGGAATTCAATTGCTTAGCTTTTTAGAAAAACACAAGATTTATCTTGTCTATTCACCTTTATTTATTTACTGGATTATTCTTTTCATTGCCACTTCATTGCCTACTGTAAGTATTCCATCTTTTGATATAAGCGATAAGGTACAGCATTGGGGGGCATATCTTGTTCTAACAGTTTTGTTTAATCTAACGATAAGTTTTCAAAACAAATCGGAATTGTTAAAAAAATACCACTATATCTTTACAGTAATAATAGTAACAATATATGCAGCGTTTGATGAAATCCACCAATATTTTATACCCGGAAGAAGCTGCGAATTGCTTGATTTTTTTGCGGATGTTTTAGGTTTAATTTCAGGATTATTCATTATATTTATTTTAAGAGTAATGGATTCGCGGGAACGGAAACCGGGAACCGGGCTTTGAATGGAACTTTTAAACTTTTTTTATGTATAAACAACAAATTCAATTGATAAATCAGTGTCTTTTTATTAATTTTCACATCGAGATTTTGTCTCAGAAAAGGAGTGAAAAATGCCGTTTTTCAAGACGTCAAAAGCAGATTTAAGGATAAAGTACCAAAGAATACTGGAAATCAGCTTAATCTGCTCATTAATTATCATGATTGCAGCCTTCAAATTCTTTCCTGATATTCAAAAACAGGAAGCAACTATGGAAGGTCCGCAGGAATTATTTACTGTTGAAGATATTCAACATACAAAACAGGAAAATAGACCTCCACCGCCACCGAAGCCTCCAATTCCGATAGAGGCTCCTTCGGATAACGTTTTGGAGGATATCGAAATAGGAAGTTCTGAAATTGATTTTGCCGCAACAATTGAGGCTCCGCCTCCGCCTCCGCCGAAAGAGGAGAAGAAAATTGTGGAGGAAGAGCCGCAGTATTTCGTTGCAGTTGAAGAGATGCCTGAGCCTATCGGTGGTATTGCCGGTATTCAAAGTAAGATTGTCTATCCCGAAATTGCCAAAAGAGCCGGCGTTGAGGGGAGAGTATATGTTCTTGCTTTTGTTGATGAAGATGGAAATGTAACCAAAGTTGTTACCAGTAAAGGTATTGGTGCTGGTTGTGATGAAGCAGCCATGGATGCTGTAAAGAAAACCAGGTTCAAACCGGGTAAACAAAGAGGAAAACCTGTTAAAGTTCAGGTACACATTCCGGTTGTTTTCAAACTGAATTAAAATTAAAGGCGTCTTTGGACGCCTTTTTTATTCACTGTCAATCATCCCTTATTGTTTTTTCACTTTATTAACTATTTTTGACTACATAAAAATACATTATTAATTGAATCAATAGGACTATTCTTTTTACTATGGCGTTCGCTTTTAGGAAGAAATCAAAAGGAAATAAAAGAGCGCAGTTTATATTAATACATTTACTGCCGCTTTTAAATGTAATTCTACTGCTATTCCTAAAGCATTTTAGCCATCACCTTACATTTAACCAGATAAATTTTCTTTACATAGGTAACGCTCTAAACGTCGGTTTTTGGATTGCACTTGAAGTTACAGTTGTTGTATTGAGATTCAACAATTTACCTGCATTTGAAAAATCGTTATCGTTAGTCAACAAGATGATGTTTGCCGCAATTTTTTCATTAGTAATAGCAGGCGTGTTACAGTTTTCAGGATTACAACTAAGGAGCATTTATATCCTCGGAGTATTCGGCGAAAAAATTCTTGTCGGCTTTTTTTATGTAATTAACTATACAATAATCGTGATAACAATTTTTTATTTATGGGCGTTAATAACAAAGGTTAAGAACTTAATCTGGCTTCGAACCTTAGTAAATTTCTCAATCCTGTCCCTACTATTATTAACGTTTTCATTCTTTTTTTCGCAGGGATTTAGCCGGAGTGATTCCCAAATGATAAGAGGAGTATCGAAATCTGAAATAGCAGTCGTGCTCGGAGCAGCGGTGTGGACCGGCAACAAACCAAGCGATATCTTAGCATATAGAGCAAATAAAGCGGTTGAGCTATATAAAAACGGGAAAACAAAAAGAATTCAACTTACAGGTAGTAATGCTCCCGGTGAGCTTTCCGAAGCTGAGGCGGCATTCAATTATATAAAAAATATGAATGTACCTGAGAAGGATTTATATCTTGAAACAGAAACTACATCAACTACAGAGCAGGTCCAGTTTATTAAGAATGAACTGATTGATAAAAAACAATTTAACTCAATTGTCGTTATCTCGGAAAGGTTCCATTTAAAACGTATCAAGGAGATAGGAAAATTTTTTAAAGTAGAACTTCAGCTTGTAAACTCTGATATTAAAATTAGT
>DAIRET010000210.1:0-4462 GCA_036795455.1 Ignavibacteriaceae bacterium | reverse complement strand
ACTTTACCTCTTGCATTAATCGGTGTTGTGATTTTCATGTTTTACACAAATACTGCTTTTGGTATTAGCTCACTAATGGGTGTAATCATGCTAATAGGTTTGGTTGTAAACAATGCTATACTTATGCTTGACTACACAAACCAATTAAGACGTGAACAAGGCATGAGCCCTAAGGATGCGCTGATTGAAGCTTGTCCTACCAAACTAAGACCGGTTATAATGTCAACGCTTGCTTTAATTCTCGGTATGTTGCCGATGGCTCTCGGGATAGGCTCTGCCGGAAGTGAAATGCGTACTCCGCTCGGTATAGTTAGTATCGGTGGATTGATTGCTTCCGCATTCTTGACACTTTTAGTAATACCGTCTTTCTACTTTATTACATCAAGAGATAAAAAGAAAGCAGCGGAATAATATTCAAGACAGGGGGACAAAAATATTTCTGTACTTGTGGATGAAGGAGTGGTTTAACGCTCTTCATTACCACAAAAGTATCAAAACTATCTAAATTCCTTTTTACAAAGCACGGCTTCAATTAATAGAAAAACTATATAACTTCAACTTCCAATGAACCTATATTTGTTATTTCGGCTTTAAGTTTATCCCCCTTTTCCACCTTTGATACACCTGCCGGTGTTCCTGTGAAGACAATATCCCCTTCTTCAATCGTCATGTATTTTGAAATGAACATAACGGCTTCAACCGGTTTCAGTATCATTTTATTCAACGGCTCATTCTGGCGGATTTCATCATTTACAGTTAAAGTGATTTTCTCTTTAAGTGTTACAGTATAATCCTCTTTTGCTATGAATTCGGAAATAACCGCCGAAGTGTCAAAACATTTCGATATTTCCCACGGATGTCCTTTTGATTTCACATGGTTCTGTATGTCGCGTAAAGTCATATCCAGTCCTACGCCGTAACCGATGATAGCTTCTTCAGCTTCTTTATAACCGGCATTTTTTATTGTTTTTCCGATCAACAGCAGAAGCTCGGTTTCATGGTGCATATCATTTGAGTAACCTGGGTATACAATTTTATCTCCCGAATAAACAACATTCGACGGGGGTCTTAAAAAAATCACCGGGTTCTCCGATTGGGTATTCCCGAGTTCAATTATATGCTCAACATAGTTTCTGCCGAGGCAAATAATTTTACCTATAGTATAACTTTTATCTCTGTTTTTAATTTTTACGACTTTCATTTATTCCGTCTCTAATTAATAATAAGTGATGACAACCCGATTCTAAAACTATTAATCTCCGTGTGGTTTAATTTCCATGCGAACGAAATCTGAATAGGAAACAATAAATGTCCCACGCTAAAGCCTGTTTCAAATAAAGGATTTTTATAAATCGGTGTACTCCCTGAAAATATAGCTGCACTCTTCCTGCCAATATCCGAGTAGGCTGCGTTGAAGAACCATTTCGTTTGTAGTTCCATAGTTTTTAAATACGGAACACCGAGCCATCTGAAAAAATCATCTCGTAAGTTGTACTCTAAATTACACGTTAATACTCTATCTCCGAAGACTTCATTAAACCCGAGAGTTCTGAAAGTGAAATCGGTACTTGTAAGATTAATATTTCCCGGCACTGCATACAGCATTTGCGGCGGAAGAGTTCCGTCCGTGTAAAAACCCCTAATAACATAATTAATGGCTGTATTACTGAATGTATTAAACACTCCGCTCAATTTTAAATCGATTGTGTTAAAATCAAGATCGCTGTTAAAAAGATTTTTACCTGAAAATGTATAAGTGCCGTCAAGTATCGCGTAATTTTTTCCCTGGCTGATTCGCACTCTATTCATACCGTCCTCAAAATATTTACGGAAATCAATTTTGAAGTTCAACTTAAGATAATTCAACATGGTTTCATAAACAGCGGGGTTAACCCGGAAGTCTTTACTCTTTGCAAAAATTGAAAAACTTGTATTTACATAAGCCGTTTTATCAACGTTATGTATTCCCGTAGCATATAATGAAAGGAAAGGAAGAACTTCACCTCCAAAAGAAATACTGAACCCTTTGGAGTAGTAGTAGTCATTAATATCATCCTTACTTAAAAGTGAAAGCAGGGAGGATAAAAACTCGCTATAGTCTTTCGATGTTTCATACAGTTTGTTGGTTTTATTATACACCCCAAGATTTAGTCTATATGTTCTATAGTCTCCGAACAGGTAAGTAAAATCAAAATCGTGTTTTAGTTTTTTATCTGCAAAACCATAATTGAAAACGAGTGAAGAGTTCAACCTGTTTTTATCAGCATTATTTACGAAAAATCCGAAATCAATTGAATGCCCTTCAACTCTATTAAAATGGTACATCCCCAACGGTGCCGAAACGGAGAAATTTTTACTCACTTCTATTCTTGAAGAAAGAAATGAAAAATTCTCCCAAAATGTTAATTGGACATTTTGAACGCTGTCAATCCGGTTATAAGCATTCACCTCTTCAAATGTATTCGGTATTTTTTGTATTACATCCCAGTAAGTTGAATCTTTCTCATCAGCATCGGGTACTACAGTAAGAACTGCCATATCGAATAGTTTTTCATCTATCGGGATGTTCATTTTATAGTCGTAAAGAATTGTATTCAATTCAAACCCGATTTTAATCAAGTTTAATATTTTAGCGGATACAATTAAATGGTAGTCAACCGGCATAAACAGCGAATCACCAAACGGGAAGAACTGCTGGAAAATTGAAATAGTATCAAACAAACCTCCAGGATTAGCCGCTCTGTTTAGTTGAAGGTCAACTTTTAACAGGTCGTAGTTATTACCGGATATATAAACGTGCCCCACAAAACCGGGGTCAAGCGAATCATCCGGCACCATGTATAATTTGAAAACGTTTTGATTATCTATTGATACTGTATCTTCGATATAAAAATAGTAATAGCTTAATGAATTATCACCCAAAGGTCCGTTTATCTTCCTGCCGAAAAATCGTGTGTCGTCCGAATAAAAATCCTGTATAATTCTACCTCCGGTAAGAATGTTTATCGTGGAAGGAAAGTTTGCAGTTTGTTTTCTTGCCATAATTTTTTCTTTGTAATAATCTGGTTTTTTGAAATAACCGATACTCTGGTTTTCAAGTATTCCGTTAATCTTCAACTCCGACGAGTCTGAAAATCCAACACCGATTGAAATCGAACTCTGCCCGGCAGTTACTTCTTCTGTGGATTTAACAACGCCCTTTGTATAAGCTGTAAAAGTATACGACTCAATTTTTTCATCTCGTTCATGCTTTCTTTTTATTGCCCGCCTTATAATCTCGTTAGCAGGGTTTTCACCCGGCAACACAGTTATTTCAGAAAGATTAATAAAAGAAGGTTTCAGAGCTATTTTTATCTCTTTCAAATCATTTACTACTTCAACAAAAGTTGTATCCGAGACATAACCGAGAAAAGAAGTGATGATAACATGAGAACCTTCTTTCATTTTGATTTCAAATTTTCCTTCTTTATTGGAAGCAGTTCCAATTGAATGATCCGCGGTTCTGATATTTGCATAAATAAGTGGCAAACCGGTTTCCGAATCGGTTACAATTCCGGATACCTGGAAATGCTGTGAATAGATAGGAGTGCTTAAAAAAAACAATAGAATAGTAAAAACAGAATATTTTTTCATCATTTTCCCTAATTAGTGTTACCGCAGATGGAAATCTCTTTTTATAAGTTCATTACTTTTATTAAATTTAATCGAAAATTAAGACACTTTTTGCAGAATAAAAAAGGATAAAATATGAAACTGAAATTCATGCTACCTCTATTGCTGTTTTTTACAGCAGTAATTGTGCAGCCTCAGTCCAGAAAAATTGATTTTACCGAATACGATTTACCGAACGGGCTACACGTAATACTTCATAAAGATAATTCAACTCCAATCGTTGCTACTACCGTAACATATCATGTCGGCTCTAAAAACGAAGACGCCGATAGAACCGGCTTTGCCCACTTTTTTGAACATTTAATGTTTGAAGGAACCGAAAATATAGGAAGAGGTGAATTCGACAATATAGTTCAAAATGCAGGCGGACAGCTTAACGCATATACTTCTTTCGATGAAACGCTTTATTATCTTCTTCTTCCGTCAAACCAGCTTGAATTAGGTTTGTGGCTTGAATCGGATAGAATGTTTCACGCTAAAATTGATACGGTTGGTGTAGAAACCCAGAGAAGTGTTGTTAAAGAAGAAAGAAAACAATCTATTGATAACAGACCTTACGGCTCCTTCTGGGAAAAAACTTTCGAATTGGCTTACACCGAGCATCCTTATATGTGGACTCCCATCGGCTCTGCTCAATATATCGATGAAGCTACGATAGATGAATTCAGAGATTTCTACAAAACTTATTATGTTCCCAACAATGCAGTACTTTGTGTTGCCGGCGACATTGATATTGACCAAACTAAAAAATTAATTGACAAATACTTCTCCGAAATTCCGAAAGGGAAAA
>DAIRET010000209.1:0-4468 GCA_036795455.1 Ignavibacteriaceae bacterium | reverse complement strand
GAGTTGTCCGACAAGGCTTACATTCCAATCGTCAATGTTCCCGAAACTAACGGTAGCATTAAGTGTGTGTGTCTGATCCCATGGTAGATAGACAACAATTTTTTCACTTTGTCTGCCTGATGAAAGATCAAGGAAGAATGCATCCGAATCTGTATCATTTCCTTCTGCAACCTGGAATGTATAATCAACTGTAACACCGAGCATGTCCTGCTTTGTTCTTCTTTTTGTTAAAGAGAATGTGATACCTTTGATATTTCCGTAGTCTTTATTTACATACTTGGAATATGTTTTATCACCGGAAACGCGGATATTCTCTACTGCAAGCAGATCTCTAACGTCTTTATAAAAACCGGTTACGTTAAAAGCAAGGTCTTCCAATAATTGCTGTTGTAAACCTAATTCGTAAGTAACTGTTTTTTCCGGGTTAAGATTTGCATTCCCAATTAACGGTTGTCCCGAAGCAAAACTATATTTGAACGATGAGTTCTGATACAGGTACTGGAACGGAGGCATCTGGAAGAAGTGTCCGTAAGAAAAGTGAATAATTCCTTTATCTGTTATCGGGAATGAAACACCAAGTCTTGGAGATAATTGGTGCTTTGCATTTGCATCAGTTAAAAGAGTACTCTTATCTATATATACCGGAACCGAGGGATCGTTTGGAGACGGATATGTGATATTTGTAGAATACTGCGATTTAGGTGCAAAATAATCGTACCTTAAACCAAGATTAATAATAATATTATCAAACTCCATTTTGTCCTGAACATATGCAGAAAACTCAATAGGTTCTTTTGTATAATAATCATGATAAGGAGTAGAAAGGCTAAGTATTGTAGGTTGAAGATAAGTAATAGTATCTCTTCTAATAGTAAAACTACGATACTCAAGATTGTGTTTCTTACCTTCAAACCCTAATTTAACCTCGTGGTTTTTTGTAAGCTGACTTGTAATATCAAACTTTAATAGGAGCGTTTTTGCATCTTCATAGTAATGAGAGTTTTGAGTTCCGCCGAAATAAAAAGTGTATGAATTCGGTCTTGTTTGATACTCCGTAGGCTGATACCTGTCGTCAATTTCATAGTCAAGCGGGTTATCTTTTGCCCTTATTGTTACTTCTTTCCCGTTTTGTTTTAAGGGATATAAATAACTGCTATAGTGGTTTATGTTATAAGAACCTTTTAATGAATAAAAGGTAGTAGCATCAAGTGCTTGTCTTAATTCCAATACATTCAAAATACCGTTATCCCTACCGGTAACCCTACCATCGGGATTGTATTTATAATCGTGATTATATGATTGAGATTTTGAATAAGAATAGAGGAAGTCGTAGTTGATTTTTATAGTTGAAGATGGTCTGAATGTAAGTTTACCTGTACCGCTAAATCGCGAACTCGGGTTCATTGCTACAACTTTCCCATCCCCGGTTGAATGAACTACTATATCATTAGGATTGCTGGGATTAATATACACATAGTCCCAAGGATTTTGTTCTCTAACTCCGTAAAGATAACCTTTATTTTCATCTATTCTGCCCGAAAGGAAGAAGCTCAACATATTATCCGAGAATGGAATTGGACCTCCTAATGTAAATTCACCGACAACGTTATTTAACGGGTCTAGGTCATCTATATTAAAAAATGTCTCTTTACGTGTACTAATTCTGTCTCCCGTATAAAGTGAAATATGACCTCTATACTTGTTACCTCCTTCTTTTGTAACTGTATTAACAATACCGCTCATTGCACCGCCATACTCTGCATTGAAAGTACCCGAAATAACGGATAATTCCTGAATTGCATTTGTAGCGATAGTAACAGTAGCAGTATTATCAAACGGGTTCGATATAGAAACGCCGTTTACTGTAAAAGCGATTTCACTTGAACGCCCGCCTCTAATGTGGATGTCCCCTCCAACACCCTCTGTAACACCAGCTTGCAGTGAAAGTATCTGTGAAATACTTTCAACAGGCAAACTCTGTATTTGCTGTGCGTCAATTGTTGTTTGTGATGAAGTCAAGTCTGCTCTAATTAAAGGAGCTTTTGCTTCAACGACAACAGCCTCCATCTGAATAGCTTCAGTTCCTAAATCGACATCAAGTTTTGTAGTGAAGTCAACAGAAATCTTTACTTTAATGAAAGATTTCTTTTGATATCCAACAGCCGAAAATGTTACTGTGTATTCACCGGGAGGAATGTTGTTAATTATATAATGACCGTTAATATCCGTAGCGGCACCGAAATTAGTGCCTTCCATAATGATATTAACACCTAAGATAGGTTCTTTCGTGTCGGAGTCGGTTACTTTACCCGATAATTTACCGGTAGTACCACCAAACACAAGAGAGGTAATTAAAATAAAAGAAAGAATGATTTGCGGTAATCTACTAATCATTTGCAACCTTTACCTATTTTGTGATGGAAATATGTTTGTAAAACAATTTTCTAAATGTTAATTGAAAAAATTTCGGTTGCTAATATAAGTATAACTTTACTAAAAAAAGAAAAAACACCACAACACTTTTTTCTAAAGGGAAAGACTTAATTAATTGATTACAAACGGTTCGAGAACTTAAAAAAATTAAATGATGCGTTTATTAGACCTTGAACTCCCTAATTATCTTTTGAATTTCCTCTTCGGTAATACCTGTACCGAACACAGTATCCTTTTTTGAATGAACCGTATCTTTAACCTCTTTTTGTGGTTTTGATGAAGTGTAGGTTTCTGTCAGCGGCATATTACCTGCCCGTGCTTTTAATCTCTCTTCTATTTCATGTAGATAACTTCCTCCGGTATTCGTTTGCGGAGCAATAATAGTTGTTGATTGCCCTTCATTAACCGGATTGGTTTCAAAAGCAACATACTTTATATTCATTAAATGTTTTGCTGAAACATTTTCAGATACAATACTTCCACCCCATGTTCCAGGCCCTAAAGTTAAGGAAGGAGTTAAAGATGTTGTATAACCGACTGCTCCCACAGATGCAGGTGTGTTTACTAAAATTCGGAATGCAGGTTTTTCAAGTGCGAACTTCATAATTATTTCACTATCGTTGGAGTGAATAACCATAGTATGCCCGATTCCTCCGAAATTAAGGAGGTCGATACATTTATGACAGCCGTCAAGCCAACCGTCCACAACATAAAAAGCTAAGATGGGTGATAATTTTTCAACTGATAAAGGCTCAACTTTTCCTACTTCACTGCATTCGGCAAATAATACTACTGTCGATTCCGGTACAGAAAAACCGGCATAATTAGCAATCCATACTGCCGGTTTACCCACAATCTCAGGGTTGATTCTACCATCTTTTAATATTGCACGGGCTAATTTCTTCTTCTCTTCTTCATTAACAAAATACCCGCCTAATCTTTTTGCCTCATCTACAGCTTTATCTTTTAGCGGTCTATCAACTATCATCGCTTGCTCGGATGAACAGAGCGTACCGTTATCAAAAGTAGTTCCGTAAATAATATCGGCTACCGCTTTTTTATAATTGGCGGTTCTTTCAATGAATGCGGGAACATTCCCTGCACCTACCCCGTAAGCCGGTTTACCTGCACTGTAAGCAGCTTTTACCATTGGAGTACTTCCGGTAGCAAGAATCAATGCGATGTTTTTATCATGCATTAGTGCATCCGTTCCTTCTATTGTCGGGATTGTCATGCATTGAATAAGTCCTTTGGGAGCCCCTGCTTTTTCTGCAGCATCGGAAAGTATTCTTAATGCTTCCGAAGAGGAGTTCGGTGTTCTCGGGTGAGGACTTGCAACTATCGCATTTCTACATTTTAACGAAATAATAGCTTTCAACAAACCCGACTTCAACAGCTATGTTCAAAGCTATTATTTCGCATTTCTACATTTTAACGAAATAATAGCTTTGAACATAGCTGTTGAAGTCGGGTTTGTTGAGGGAACGAGAGCGGCAACCACACCCATCGGTTCGGCGATTTTTAATATTTTCCCGTTAGCTTCTGTTCCTATTACTCCTACCGTCTTCAGGTCTTTAATAGAATCCCAAACATTTCTTGTTCCGAATTGGTTTTTAATCACTTTATCCTGCCATTTTCCGAAACCGCTCTCTTCGTAAGCCATTTTTGCAAGCGGAACAGCGTTTTCGTAACCGGCATCAGCCATTGCTTTCACAACTTTATCAACCTGCTGTTGTGAAAAGTGTTTAAATTCTAATTGAGCCTCTTTAGCGGTTTTTGCTAAATTCCTGGCTTCCTGTACGGAAAGTAGATCTTTATCGAGATTCATTTTTCTAACCTTGTGAAAAAATTTTATTCAAATATATTTATACTGGAGACAAGAAACAATTAATTTTTCAGTTATTAAGAATATCCTTCAATTTTGAATAACCCGATTTACTAACCGGCAAAACCTTTTCATTCTTTAATATTACCCGGTATGTTTCTTTTTCGAATAGTTCCAACCGTTTTATATAATCAATTTCTACAATGTACG
>DAIRET010000208.1:0-4484 GCA_036795455.1 Ignavibacteriaceae bacterium | reverse complement strand
TCAACTCCCATCGCCATTAAAATATCTGCGATGCTATCTCCTTCAGCGGGAGTGGGTGCAAGAGAAATATCGACAATCCCGAAGGGGATATTATTCTTCTCTGCGACTTTTCTCCCCATCAATTCACCGGCGCGGGTAATCTTGAAAATTGTTTTTTTAATGACTTCGGCGAGAGATTGAAAATCAACCTGTCCCGCAGAACGGATTGCTTCAAGAACAACACCCGGACCGCTGATACCAACATTAAGCACAACTTCCGGCTCGGTAACACCGTGAAAGGCACCGGCAACAAAAGGATTATCTTCAACTGCATTACAGAAGACAACAAGTTTAGCACACCCGATTGAATCTCTCTCTTTCGTCTTTTCTGCCGTTTCTTTAATCATTTCAGCCATTAGATTGACTGCATCCATGTTAATGCCTGCTTTTGTTGAAGCAACATTTACACTTGAGCATACTTTCCCCGTAGTTGATAACGCGTAAGGAATAGATTTTATCAGTTCAATGTCACCTTTTGTAAAACCTTTTTGAACCAATGCGGAATAACCGGCAATGTAATCAATACCTACTTCCGAGGCAGCTTTATCAAGTGTTTCGGCAATTTTAACAAACTCTTCCAATCGGAAAGAATCTCCGATAATTGCAATCGGGGTTATGGATATTCTTTTATTTGCGATAGAAATGCCGTATTTGCTTTCTACTTCCTTTGCGTTTTTTACATGCCTGGAAGCATAGCTTAAAATCTTTTCATAAATCTTTTGAGTTGTAACCGAAATATTTCTATCGACACAGTCTCTAAGGCTAATACCCATAGTAACCGTCCGGATATCGAAATGTTCGATTTCGGTCATTTTAATTGTTTCAAGTATTTCTTCAAATTCGTAATTCATATCTTTTCAATTCTATTTTAATAAGAGTAAATTTTTGCAGTGGTTATATTCTGTGCATAAACCGGAAAACGTCTTCATGTTGAAGATATATTTTAACGTTTAATTTATCTGCTGCCGCACTTAATTCTTCCTGCAATTCTTTCAGTTCTTTACTGCTGTTCGAGATGTCAATCATCATAATCATTGTATAAAACTCTTGCATTATTTTCTGCGAGATATCAAGAATATCGCATTTGCATTCACTTAAAATCTTCGTGATATTGCTAACTATACCCATATGGTTCAAACCGAATGATGTAAGTATAACACGATTTGATGATGAGCCGGAAGGTTTAATTACGTTGTTTCCGTATTTACTAATCTCATTCTCAACATAATGTTTCACTGATTCCGGAGTGGCTTTATCTCCGAGTTCTTTGATTGCTTTAATTGTTAACTCTCTAATTGTTTCTTCACTTATGTTCACGGCTTACTACCTTCATAATTATTTTGTAAATACTCTAATGCTAAATTAGTGATTTCCAGGTTTTTTTTAACAGCAAAATTTTCGGCGTTTTGAATATTTCCGTTGTAGAAACGGAGCCATAAAAAATTTGCAGTAATTACTCCGTCAAAAACCCGGTCTTCAACAAATGAATTTACTGTAAAATATCCTGCTAAAAGATTATAAGCTAACGACATTGCACCGCTTATGTAATTACCGGTGTAAAACTGTCCCGCACCCGGAATAAAATATGAAATCGTTTTGGCAAAAGTAACCGAGTATTTCTGTTTATCAACTTCGCTACAGAAATTTGAAAGAAATTTTGCGGAATCAACTGATGAGAATACTTCCGATGCTTTATTCCATTCATCGTTAAAAATATATAACCATCCCCGCCAGTATTGGATTTCATCCGCTCTATTTGAAAAACTTTTTTCATTTTCAATCTCACGCAACTGGTTATCAGCACTGTTTATTGCTCTTCTAAGAATGTTGGTTTTAATCTTTTCTACCTTGGCAGAAAAAAGTTTATCTGTTGAGCCTGAATTTATTTCTGCATTAATAAACGCCTCCACCGCTTCCGAATATTTTCCACCCTCTTTGTATGCGGTTCCCATCATCATATAAGCTGCATATTTATAGCTGCCGGTTGTGTCAAAATAAATCAGCCGTTTTAATTCAGTAACTACATCAAAGTATTCTTCTTTTTCTAAAAGATTTTTCGCATAATCGTACTGTTCTTCCAAATAACTTTGACTGAAAGAGATATTAACATAGAATAGACCGATTAGTATGAAGGCGGAGAATCTCATTAAAAACCGTATTCCTTTTTAATAAGATAGTTATTACTCTTCAAATAGAAATTGAAATCGGTATCAAATTTTAAATTCACTGCTGCGTTATGGATTTGCGCTGATGCAGCCGAGCCGTAAATATTCCCGCTGTAAAATAAGAAACTTGTCCCGGCGAATAGCCAACCTCTTACATTATGATCGGCTTCAAAGCTGGAGTAGGAAAGATACGCAAAAACTGAAGTAAGAATTAAAGCAGTAATCCCCTCTTCGTACCTTCCCGTATATACTTTCCCGGCACCCGGAACTACTGCCGAGAGTAATGCCGCAATGTAAGGGTTTTTATACCCGGGATTTATTTTCCTTTCAAGAAAACCAGACACAAATTGCTTCTGTTCATTATCAAAAAAGTCTGGTATCGGCAATTCATCCTTAGTCAAACGATTTGAACGCAACAGTGCAAGAAAATATAAACGACTGATATCATCATAAACTACTTGGTTGAAGAAGTTATTTTCATACCGGTAAATCAATGTAGAATCAAAACCTGCCATAAACAGAGTTTTGTAGTATTGTAAATATGCTTCCGGCATGATTTTTCTTTTTTCAATCAGACTCATAAAATCGCTTAAAGCCGCACCGTACTGTTCCCCTTTTGATTTAGCCAACGCAATCTTATAGCTTATCGTATCATCAGGAGCAATTCTCAATAATTTTTCATATTCGAGCGATGCGCGGTAATAATCATTCTCGGTCATCAAGTAATCGGCAAATCTTTTTATATTTTGCGGAGAATGAAGATTTGAATTTTCATCTGACTGCCCAAAAACAAAACAGTACAAAAATGAAAAAAGGAAAAGGCTTTTTCTCATTCCTCTTCCAGTATTAATGTTGAGGGGAAATAGTATTTTATATCGGTGGAGTTTAAGTTGTAGTTATCCGGCGGATCGAAAAACTTCCTATTTTTATAGACCGGGTAATGCTTTTGTCTACCTGTAAATGTAGCATCCCTTGTAAACCGATCGAAAAACATTAATGTACCCTGTACTATATTAGTATTTTTCATAGCTTCTATATAAAAATTGGAGCAGGAAGGATGAAAAGGGCAATTATCCCCGTCAAGGTCCGAAAAGAAGAACCAATATATAATTGCAGTAGATTTTACAATTGCCTCGTCCGGGTTCAGGTCATTCAACGAATAATCGCGTTCTTCGAAATCCGATTGCACCCGGTACGAGTTTTCATTCTTCCCCCATTTACTCCAACCGGATTGTGCAAAGCAGTTATAAACACATGTTGTTAGACAAAATGCAATAATTATCAGCTTTCTATTACAGTTATATTTCCACATATACGATTCAAATATAACTTAAAAGATTTATTTATTCGAGAGTAAAGCCCTTGCAATCACTAATTTTTGAGTTTAGAACATATTCCCGGGGCATTGGAAGTGAAAACCGGTAAGGTTTTGATCAACGATTCATTTACAAACTGCCGTTCATCTACCGGGTAAAAAAAAGTAGAATATTTCTTAACTTTAACCGGTGGTTTTTCAGTATTCCCCAAGACTTAAAATTTTGGGTAATTTTTTAGTACAACTCCAATACTCAGGAACAACCTATTGTTAAGTTAGTATAATGAATGAATTTTCAGAAAGGTATAAAATGAGAACGGTCCTGTTATTTATCGTTGCAACACTTATTCTTACTACTTTTTCGGCAGCACAAAGTTTTGAAAACAAGTCTTTGTCGGTTACTGTTTATAACAATAACCTTGGTGTTGTTAAAGATTTGAGAAGTTTCAATTTAACTTCAGGAATTCAAAGAGTTGAAATAAGCGACGTAGCACAGATGATGGATGCTACAAGCGTCCATATAAAATTCGGCGGTGAAGTGATTGAACAAAACTACCAATACGACCTCGTCAGTCTTGATAAAATCCTCTACAAGTACATAGATAAAGAAATTCAACTGCTTGGTGAAAAAGAAGAATTGATTGAAGGAAAACTGCTTTCGAGTATGGGAGGACAGATAGTTCTTCAGAAAAAAGAGGGCGGATTACTGATGCTTCCTAATGTATCAAAATATAGAATATCCGTAAATTCGTTACCCGAAGGATTAATAACAAAACCGACACTTGTTTGTCTTGCGAATGCAAGTAAAGCAGGTAAACAGGATGTGGAGATTACTTATCAAACAAGCGGTATGAACTGGCATGCCGAATATGTTGCAGTTCTTGATAAAGAAGATAAAATGATTGACCTAAACTCATGGGTTAGTATTAATAACAACTCGGGGGTTTCATACAAGGATGCAACAC
>DAIRET010000029.1:0-21489 GCA_036795455.1 Ignavibacteriaceae bacterium | reverse complement strand
TTAATAAAGCATCGGTTAAAGTATCGCAGGGCGAAATTGTCGGGTTATTAGGACCAAATGGTGCAGGTAAAACGACTACATTCTATATGATGGTTGGGATGATCCGCCCGAACAGCGGCAAAGTTTTTCTTGATGAACTTGAGATTACAAAAATACCGATGTACAAACGTGCAAGAATGGGAGTAGGTTACTTGCCGCAAGAAGCTTCAATATTCAGGAAACTATCGGTTGAAGATAATATTACAGCTGTTTTACAGATGATTGACTTAACAGCCAAACAAAGAAAAGAAAAATTAGAAATGCTGCTTGAAGACCTTAGCATTACGCATATTCGGAAAAGTTCCGGTTTTCAGCTTAGCGGTGGTGAAAGAAGAAGAACAGAAATAGCACGCGCTTTGGCAACAGACCCAAGTTTCATTTTGTTAGATGAACCGTTTGCCGGTGTTGACCCGATTGCAGTTGAAGATATAATGAATATAGTTGCCAACCTAAAAAACCGCGGTATCGGTGTATTGATTACAGACCATAATGTTCATGAAACTCTTAGCATTGTAGATAATGCTTATATACTTATAAACGGTGTTATTTTCCGAAGCGGCAGTGCGGATTTCCTTGCAGAAGACGAAGAAGTAAGAAAACTATACCTCGGTGAAAAATTTAAATTAGATAGATACTGAGACCAGCACACTCTCCAATTGCTTAATTTTCATACACTTACGAAGGTAATAATTTCTTAACAATTATTTAATCCTATCTATCAAATCAATTTTCTAACTTTACTGAATAAATTTTGAATTATTTGAGTTATTGAAAAAGGTTTTTGATGGAGTTATATCTTGTAATTGTAATTGTTCTTTTCTTCCTCGCAATATCAGATTTAATGGTAGGTGTTGCAAATGATGCAGTAAATTTTTTAAATAGTGCTGTAGGCTCTAAAGCAGCACCATTTAAAGTAATTATGACAGTTGCGAGTCTCGGTATCATTATCGGTGTTACATTCTCAAGCGGACTGATGGAAATTGCAAGAAAAGGTATTTTCAACCCGGAGATGTTCCTGTTTACTGAAGTGATGGTGATTTTTCTTGCTGTAATGCTTACAGATGTTTTATTACTTGATCTTTTCAATACTTTCGGGTTACCGACTTCAACTACAGTATCGCTAATTTTTGAATTAATCGGTGCGGCAGTAGCGGTTTCAATTATAAAAATCAGCTCGCAGGGAGAGCCTCTCTCGGTTTTATTTGAATACATTAACACCGCCAAAGCACTTGCAATTATTTCGGGTATTTTAATTTCCGTTGTTGTTGCTTTTACTTCGGGGGCAATTGTACAATTCTTCACAAGATTGATATTTACTTTCGACTTCCAAAGAAAAATTAGAAGGTACGGCGGATTGTGGGGCGGATTTGTATTAACATTCATTACTTATTTTATACTTGTTAAAGGAGCAAAGGGAGCTATATTCCTTTCTGCAGAAAACATCGAATGGATACTTAATAATACGGATAAAATACTGCTTTACAGTTTCATTATTTGGGGAGTAATCATCCAGTTTTTTGTGATGTTTACAAAAGTGAATGTGTTAAAACCTATCGTGCTTGCTGGAACATTTGCTCTTGCACTTGCATTTGCAGCCAACGACCTCGTTAATTTTATCGGGGTACCGCTTGCCGGATTTAGTTCTTACATAATTGCCTCTGTAAGTAACGAACCTTTCAGTCTATCAATGGGAGCATTGAAAGAGCCGGTACATACAAATTCCCTATTTCTGATAATTGCCGGTTTAATTATGATGCTTACTTTGTGGTTTTCAAAGAAAGCCAGAACAGTTACAAAAACCGAAGTGAATCTCGGTAGGCAATTTGATGGTTTTGAGCGTTTCGAATCTTCTGTACTTTCAAGAAGTATTGTAAGAATGGTGATTTCGATTTTCGAATTTATAAAAAGTTTTACCCCGGCACCTATTCAAAAAATAATTCAAAGAAGACTTGACAAAACTGCATTTCAACCAGAGAAAGATAAAGACAATAATTTGCCGGCATTTGATTTATTACGCGCAACTGTGAACCTTATGGTGGCAAGCGTTTTGATTTCATTTGCTACTTCGTTGAAACTTCCTTTATCCACTACATATGTAACTTTCATGGTAGCAATGGGAACTTCGCTTGCTGATAGGTCGTGGGGACGTGAAAGCGCAGTATACAGGGTGAATGGTGTTCTTACTGTAATAGGCGGATGGTTTTTTACTGCTTTCATGGCATTTACAATTGCTGCAACTTTTGCTACGATAATTTACTTCGGGCATTTGACTGCAATTATTCTGCTCGTAATCCTTGCAATCTTTATTGTGTTTAAGACTCATTTTTTTCATAAAGCACGTGAAAAAGAATCTGAAGAACTCGAAAAAGTTAACATTGATGATAAAATGGTTTCTTCGGAAGTCGTTAAAACAAACGTTGATTTTATAACCCAGTATCTTGATTCTGTTTCTCAAAATATTGCTTGCAGTTTAGAGGGACTTTATGAAGAAGACCGTAAAATACTTAAACGGTGTATTAAAGAAGGGAAAAAAATTACAAAGCACTCCAACATGATCGTTTCAAACATATTTAAAGAAGTTAAAATGTTAAAAGACGATGAAATTAAAGAAGAACGGAAGTACGGAAAAATCGTTGCATCATTAAGAGAAGTGGCTACGAACCTGAAAAATCTTAACCAAAGATGCCACGACCATATTGAAAATAATCACAGCAAACCGAATAAAGAACAGATTGAAGACTTAAAATTCTTTAATAAGCTAATTAGCAGCCAGATAAAAGAATCGATTACTTATCTTTCTTCTGCAAAAAGTGATGGATTCAAAAAAGTTGAAGATATAATGTCCGAGATTAAAAAGTCTTCGGTAAAACTTGATAAGAACCAGGTACAGCGTATAAAGAAGAATACTTCAAGCGTGAAAAACAGTTTGTTGTTTATGGAAGTTGTATCCGATACTGAAAACATTTCAAACCAGATATTTACTTTGACAACGTCACTAAAGACGAATCTTGAAGCTGTTGCTCCAAAGGAGAAGAAAATCCAAAACAAATCGAGTGAATAAGTTCCGGCTTTCCCTCGATAAAAATTTTTAGACCGATAATTAAATGATAGTATAACTTAAGCCAAGCAGTAATGTCTGCTTCATTTGAGTTTTATAGGATTGTGCTTTTTCATATACTATTAAAAAATTCAGGCTTACGTTTACATAACTATTTACCTTGGCAGTTACAAGATTGTCCCATCTAATGTCCCATACATCAAGACTTTCAAATCGGCTGAACAGGCGAAGCCCTGCTTTGTAACTAAGGTTTTTATCTACTTTAATTTCAGTGTCTGTTACCGATTCAAATCCTGTTTCCAGTTTGAATGCTTCAACTTTATCTTTAGTTGATTTGTCATCCGAGTATTGACGGTATTCATTTGTAAATACTTCTTGAACTGCAATCCCGAGCCTTGTTTTAAATACTTTTTTCCCGTCGTATGTGAATCCAAGACTTTGAGTAAGGTAGCCCGGGTCGAAGAAATTAGCGATTTTTGTAGGAGGAAGTTTTTTATACGAGTATCCTTCAGAAATGGCAGTTCTAACCGTGTTACTGAAAAACGGGTCGATTGCCCAGCCGATTTTTCTTGAAACTATACTTTCCAGATATAGCTCGTTATCATTCGTCTTAAAATCTTCTTCTCCCAGCTTTGTTCTGCCGTATGCAAGTTTAAGATTGTTTCTGAAGTGCCATGTTTCTCCTTTGTAATCTAACCCGGAGAATAGTGTGAATACCCATGTTAGCGAATTAGAACCACCCTGTGACCAATCCTTTAATGAAATCTGGCTTATATTAAGTGCGCTTTTTGCCGAAGGGAACCAGCCGAATACTTTTGTTGAATCTTTATTTTCCGTAGCATTTATTTCAATTGATAGTACTAATATTAAAAAGATCACAACCACAGTTTTATATTGCATTGGTTTATCCTTATATTTTCAAGTGAAAAAATGAGATTAATATGAAAAAGATTAACGGTCTACCCGTTTACGAATACGGTAACAAAAATAATAAATCTATTCTTTTTGTACACGGATTTACTTTCGATTCTTCAATGTGGGACAAACAAATTGAACAGCTTAAAGAAAAGTATTATTGTATTGCCTACGATATTAGGGGTTTGGGATTGTCCCGGATAGATGACGGTCAATATACTATGGAATCATTCTCGGAGGATTTACTTTCTATTGTTGACGAATTATCGCTTGATAAACCGGTTTTATGCGGTTTGTCAATGGGGGGCTATATTTCATGTAGAACTATCGAAAGAGAGGAATCGAAGTTTTCTGCCCTTATTCTTTTTGATACAAGAGCAGATGCCGATACTAACGATGCAAAATTAAGAAGAGCCTCCGGTGTAAAACAAATCAACACTCAGGGTTTGGACAAATTTATTGAAGGCTTTTTACCTAATTGTTTTTCGGATGAATTTAAAACAAATTTCTCTTCCGAGTACGAATCAATTTTCAACCAGGCGTTAATGTGTAATCCATTAGGAGTTAAAGGGTGTATTCTCGCAATGCAGGGACGAACTGATACTACTCCTTATCTTAAAAACATAAAAATTCCTACGCTTGTGCTTTGCGGAGAAAAAGATGTACTAAGCCCGGTGGATGAAATGAAAGCAATGGCAGAAAAAATTCCCGCATCAAAATTTGTTGTGGTACCCGGAGCAGGACATATGTCCCCGGTAGAAAAACCTGAATTTGTTAATAATCAATTGTTGTCGTTCTTAGAATTGCTCTAATAGATAATAAATAAGAAACATTATGAAGAATTTGTTTTTAACTCTTTTCGTCTTTACTATTGCTTCGAGTATTTTCTCGCAGCAGAATAATGAAGCACTGAAGTTCTCACCCAAATCAGATGTATTCATGCAGGGATTCTACTGGAATTCTCCTCCCGGAGGAATTTGGTATGATTCATTATCTAAAGTCGCTGCAAGATTAGCTTCGGCAGGATTCAGTGCTATCTGGTTTCCTTCTCCTTCAAAAGGTGCTGGCGGCGGATTTTCAATGGGATATGATCCGTATGACCATTACGATTTTGGTGAGTTTAATCAAAAAGGAAGTAGAGAAACGAGATTCGGAAGTAAGAATGAATTGACAAATGCAATCAATTCATTTCATAATGTTGGGATGGAAGTTTTTGCTGATGCTGTACTTCGTCATATGATGGGGGGAGAAGTTGCCGAGGCTTACGAGTGTATCCCGATTCATAATGGTTACCCGATTGTTCCGGATTCGGCATACCTGGTTTTTAATTATCCGAATGGTTCCGGAAGATTTCAGAAAAACGCCTCCTCTTTTTATCCTAATTCCGATAATTGCTGGGTTGACCCTCTTTTTGTTCAAACAGACCCGATATTCAGATTTGGCGAATGGTTAGATCATAATAAACAAAGTATAAAAGATAGTCTTGTACAGTGGGGTTCTTACTTGAGAAATGTGCTTGGATTTGATGGGTTTAGATTAGATGCAGTCAAATCAGTTGACCCTGCTTTTATGGCTTACTGGTTGAACAATTCAAATAACAACGGGTATGCTGTTGCAGAATTGTGGGGAAGTATATCGGAAATAGGTAACTGGTTGAATATCGCAAAGAATATTCACGGTGCTTCTGTTTCGATGTTTGATTTCCCGTTAAGATATGAATTGAAATTTTTGTGTAATAACACCTCCGGCAGTTATGATATGAATAATCTTGATAATGCAGGATTATTGAATGCCGGAATATCAGGGCTTGATGTTGCTACTTTTGTGGAGAACCATGATTTCGATAGAATTGGTTGGGACGATTCTATCGATACGGGACATGACCCGGTAATTAGCAATAAAGACCTTGCTTATTCATATATAATGTTTTCTGAAGGAAGACCGACGGTTTTCTATAAAGATTATTTCGACTATGGATTCAGTGGTAAAATCGATACTTTAATCTGGATTAGGCAAAATTTTATTTGGGGTTCAACAACTAAAAGAAACGGACTTAATCCATGGTATGTTGGGGGCAATGGTAGTCAGGATGAACAATCACGCGATATTTACGTCGCCCGTAGAAACGGTGGGAACGGAAAACCGGAAGTATTCCTTGTGATGAATGATCATCCTACCGACTGGCTCGGCGTATGGGTAAGTTCAAATCATCCCAACCAGGTTTTTAGAGATTATACTGGAAAAGCCATTGATAAAACTGCTGCAGCTGACGGCAGAGTAGAATTATGGGCGCCGCCGCGGGGTTATGCGGTTTATGTCCCCGATACCACGCAATCGGTTTCGTTTCCGCCGGTGATTCAAAAAGTACCGGATCAAACCGCTTATACAAATTCCTACTTTGAATGCAATCTTAGTATTTCTAACGCTGGAACACAAACTCTTCAACTTTCATTATCAGGGAATCCATCATGGATGAATTATTCTAATGAAGGAAAATTATTCGGAACACCCGCAATTGGGGATACCGGTATTTCTAATGTAATCATTACAATCATGAATAATTCTAATCTTTCGGATAAAGATACATTCAGCGTTGCAGTTGTTAAAAATCTTCCTCCTGTCATTAATAGTATAGGGGATACAACAATTAAAGCAACTAAACGTTATGAGTTCCAGGCGGTTGCAGAAGACCCGGATAATGATTCATTAAATTTCTTTTTTTCTTCCGCTCCCAACTGGTTGAATGTTGAGGCACTTTCCGGATTGATTACAGGTACACCATCGCTTGGAGATACAGGAATATTTTTAATTGTTTTGAAAGTAACCGACTACAAAGGCGCTTTTGATTCGACTTCATACATACTCAGAGTTCAGGAGATAACAGATACATTAATCGCAACTTATGGCAAACCGTTGATTGATGGAAATATTAATGTCGGTCAAGGTGATTGGTTAGAAGATTGGCTTGTTATTGCAGATTCTGATACCGATAGTTATTGGCGTCCAAGAGATTCTCTCGGGGTGCCGCTTGATTCTCTTAATAATGAACTACTTGCAATTTTTTCTACATGGGATGCGGATTCTCTCTATTTCGGTATAGATTATATTATTAATGATACTTACAATACAATGATGTTTTATATTGATGCAGGAATTGATGGTGGAGTTACAAACTTCAATTCAAACCAGGGATATAATGGAGATTATGCGAAAAATTTCAGATTCAAACAGGAAGATGGGATTGATTACTTTTCAGCAGTTTACAATTTGGAACAACCTTCGATTTTTAAGGTTAGTGGAAATTCGAGTGAGAACATCTCAAGTTTTGTAAATGCACGGCGTGGAAATAACTCAAGAGGGGCTGAATTAGCAGTAGCATGGAATGATATTTACGGTTTAGGGGCAGGTTTAATACTTCCCGGAGTTGAATTAAAGTTCGTAGCATTAATAGCAGGCGGTTTTAATTGGGGAGCAGGCGACTCTGCGCCCGATAACCCGAATATAAACGGAGACAGCGGACCAGATAGTCTGATTCTGCTTGCATCCATTCTTCCTGATGTGAATGAGGATGGAATCCCCGACCCGACTATATTTATTTCATCTGTAAAAGAATCAATAAATAGTTTTACTCCGGATTCATACCGGTTATTCCAAAATTATCCGAATCCTTTTAATCCGAGTACAATTATTAATTACCAGATTCCTGGTGATGGATATATTACAATAAAAGTATTTGATATTCTTGGGAACGAAATTGTAACATTGATCAATGAATGGCAAATAGCTGGTAATTATAGCATAACATTCGATATGGTACGCAGCAGCAAACCCCTTGCTTCGGGTGTTTATTTTTATCAGCTACGTGCGGGCAGTTTTATTGATACAAAAAAGATGATGATAATTAAATAGTATCAATCTTCTCTGGGAGGATGCATTTATTGCTAGAGAAGTGATTGTGATTCAAATTACACTAACATAGATTTGTGATGAATTTTTTAGGAATTCTTGTTGTTTAACCTTATACTGCAATCAATAAGAATAGATTTTGTATATTGTACCATCGTTTTTGAAAAAATTATTAAATATGTTTGGATTTGTAAACTCAAATAAAGAAAAACCGCAGCTCGGCGGTGAAATCTACCAGGAAAGAATAAAAAAACAGAGAATTGCCTATTCTATTTTAGGTGTAGTTGCCTTTGTTGTACTGAATCTTATTCTGTACTTTTTAGCTACAATGTAATTATAGAACTAATAATCTTTTCAGTCATCTCAACTCAGTTTTATTTTGCTCAAAACCAACCGGGAAGGTATATTTATTTTAAATTTTGGATAAATTATGGACAACAACAAAGTTTATATTGAAACATACGGCTGCCAGATGAATGTTGCCGATACTGAAATAGTACTCGGAATTCTTAAAAATTTTGGGTATGAAAACAGCGATGATGTTCATAATTCAGACATAATTTTGATAAATACTTGCAGTGTTCGCGATAATGCCGAACAAAGAATTTTTGCCCGCCTTGATAATCTGAAAAAAATTAAAACAGAAAGACCGAATCTTGTTCTGGGAATTCTCGGCTGTATGGCTGAAAGATTAAAAAAAGAATTAATCGAAGAGAAGAAAATAGTTGACATGGTTGTCGGTCCCGATGAATACAGAAGGTTGCCCGAATTTATTGATTCTGCTTTCAACGGGGATAAAGGAATTGGTGTAAAACTTTCAAGAACCGAAACATATGAAGATATTCAACCTTTTAGGGAAGACGGACTTCAAGCATGGATTTCGGTTATGAGAGGCTGCGATAAGTTTTGTTCATTTTGCGTTGTTCCTTATACAAGGGGACGAGAAAGAAGCAGAACCCTTCATTCTATTGTGGATGAAGTAAAAGAATTATCGGCTAAAGGTTTTCGTGAAATTACATTGTTGGGACAAAACGTGAATTCATATGTTGATGATAAATATGATTTTGCAGATTTATTATCCTCGGTGGCAAAAGTAGATGAAAATATAAGGATAAGATTTACAACCTCGCATCCGCAGGATTTATCTGAAAAGCTGCTGAATACAATTGCATCCCACCCGAATATTTGCAAATATATACATCTTCCGGTTCAATCAGGATCAAACAGGATACTGCAATTAATGAACAGAACTTATACTATTGAGCATTATTTATCTATTATTGAAAAAGCAAGAGAGCTAATGCCTCAGGTAAGTTTTTCAACTGATATTATTTCGGGTTTCCCGACGGAAACGTTTGAAGACCATCTGGCAACTCTCGACATATTAAATAGAGTAAAATATGACGGTGCATTTATGTTCAAATACTCGCCGAGAGAAGGAACAAAAGCATTCAAAATGGCAGATGATGTATCTGAAGAGATAAAATCAAAACGGTTGCAAGAGATAATCGAACTCCAACAAAGTATTTCCCACGAAATTAATCAGTCGCTTATCGGAACGGAACAGGTGGTATTGGTTGAAGGATTCAGTAAAAAGTCAAAAGACTTCCTTTCCGGTAGAACCGACAGTAACAAAGTTGTTATCTTCCCCTTTGATGATGAAATTAAAAACGGTGATTATGTGAAAACTAAAATTCACCGTGCAACTTCTGCAACGCTGTTCGGTGATTTTCTCGGAATTGTTAATAGTAATAATTGTGTTTCAGTATTGGCTTCATAATACTATGGAAAGAAAAATTAAAATATCCGGTTCTCGATTTATTTATTTATCCATATTCTTCTTCTTTACTTGTTACCTAACAATTCAAGCGCAGGAATATGATGTAGTTCATCTACTGAAAAAAATAGAAAGCGGCGGCATTAATGATGTACGTAACGAAGTTAAATCTTTATTGATTGAATTTCCTTCCGACCCCTCAGTGCAATTTGTTGATGCTTTAACTACTGAGAACGCGGAACAGGCTGTAACCAAGTATATCACTATTTTTCAAAAATATCCGCAAAGCAGGTATGCAGATGCTGCTTTGTTCAGAGCTTATTCTTTCTACTATGCAACCGGCTCTTATAGAAAAGCACAAGAATACCTGTTTAAACTTCAGAAAGAATACCCGAATTCGCCTTACTTAAAAGCAGCGGAAAGGGATATCCCTTCTGTTGAAGATTCTCAAGTTTCAATTCCCGCTCAAAAGACTGTGGAAAATTTAAGAGAACAGAATTTAACCGGTGTTGATTATAAATTTACTGTTCAAGCAGGTGCTTTTACAAATTTTTCAAATGCGAATTCATTAAAAACCGACCTTGAGGATTCCGGTTTACATGTTGAAATAAAAGAAAAGACAGTGGGCGGTACTTTATTTTATGTGGTACTTGCCGGTAAATTTGTCGATAGAGATTCAGCTTCAAAAGAAGCTGATAAAATAAATATCGAGTTTCGATTAGACAGCAAAATAATTCCGATAACAAAATAATAAGAAATTGAAAATTCACTTTATTGGTACTGGTTCCGGGAAATTTACCCGTAACCGTTTCTTTACTTCGTTTATTATTGAAACTAAAGGTTACAAAATTCTTGTTGAAACCGGGGATGGTATTGCGTCTGAAATGATGAATAGAGGTATCGATATCAATAGTATCAATGGCATTGTTATATCGCATTTGCATCAAGACCATGCCGGGGGATTTGCAGGCTTAATAGCTCAGATGAAACTTACGAATAGAAAACTTCCTTTGAAAGTTTTTATCCATTCATCCATTAAACCTTTCCTTGAAATCAGTTTATTACATTCATATATTTTTACAGAGCGGCTCGGTTTTAAACTTGAAATGATTGAATACGAATATGACAGGGAGTTTTCAATTGATGGAAAAATTGACGTACTTGCAAAGGAAAATAAACATCTGGACAAGTATTTTGAGTATAAAGAAAAAACTGAAATTAAGTTTTCTTCCTCGTCTTTTCTTTTCTGTAGCGATGGAATAAAATTATTTTATACCGGCGATATTGGAAGAAAAGAAGACCTAACATTGTTTGAAAATCATCCGGTTACGCACGTATTAGCTGAAGTTACTCACATTCCGATTAAAGAACTATTTGAAGAATTATTACTACTCTATCCGGTGGAAAAGTTGTGTTTGATTCATATCCCCTCCGAAAAGGAAAAAATCATTATTGATTTCTATAATAATCTTGGGAACGATATGAAACAGAAAATGGTGATCACTGAAGATGGGATGAATTTAGAAGTAAAAAGTTATTAATTTTGCATGGTGATTCTAAATATTTAATAAATATGACAATAGAACAGTTTCAACAAAAACACGGAATTATCGGCAGGTCTAAAGAAATTAGAGACCTGATTGATATTACAATGCAGGTTGCTCAATCGGATATTTCAGTTCTTATCTACGGTGAAAGCGGAGTAGGGAAGGAAGTATTTGCCCGCGCAATTCACGGGTTTAGTAAGCGCGCTGAATATCCTATGGTAAGTGTAAACTGCGGAGCTATTCCTGAAGGGATTCTTGAAAGCGAGTTGTTCGGGCATAAAAAAGGCTCTTTCACCGGGGCAATTGAAACAAGAAAAGGTTACTTTGAACTTGCTGATAACGGGACTTTATTCCTGGATGAAATTGCCGAAATGCCGATTACAACGCAGGTAAAACTATTGCGTGCTATAGAGACAAAAGAATTTATGAGAATCGGGGCGGAAACAATTACAAAAGTTGACGTTCGTTTTATTGCTGCGACAAACCGGGACCTGCAAGCAGAAGTCGACTCAAAACGATTTAGGGAGGATCTCTATTTTCGACTAAAAGCTGTAACACTAAATATTCCTCCGCTTAGAAAAAGAAGAATAGATATCCCGGAAATGGTAGAGCTTTTCATCAAATCCTTTACTGATGAAAATAACCTTCCCCCTTTTAAGATTACATCGGAAGCAATGGATGTTTTAATTTCATATAATTGGCCCGGGAACGTACGCGAACTAAAAAATACTATAGAGACTGCTGCCGCATTATCTAAAAATGGGACAATTTCCAAAGAAAATTTTATCTCTTTATTAAAAATTGACGAGGTGAAAGATTTTAAACAAGGAATCCCGGTCTTACTTCGCCGAACCCCGGAGGAAGTCGATAGAGAGTTTATCTACCGTGCATTGTTTGAGTTGAAAAGAGATATTCTTGAAATTAAGGATTTGATAATCGAACAGGATAGAAAAAAATCCGATAATGTTGTAGAGAAGAATGAGACAATATCTGTACATGAAGCTGAAAAAAGAACTATCTTGAACGCTTTAAAGCAAACGAGATGGAATAAAAAAAGAGCTGCGGCAATATTAAGAATCAGCGAGCGCACTCTGTATCGAAAAATTAAAGAATATGACATTTATGAGTAGTATAGAATTTGCAATTTATAGGATTATCTAAATTAGTTTATTGGTTAAGCGAGTATCTTGAAATATTTTAAGTATATGAGAAAACAAAAGAAAATAATAAGGAATTCGGAGATTCGACTTACGGTTTTAACTGTTATAACCACCTTGTTTGCAGTATTAAATTTAGTTAATTTTGCGGGTTGTTCGGGGTGTCCTTATTCATTTACCGGGGCATCGGTTCCGCCGCACCTTAAAACTATTGCAATTCCTTTTGCAGATGACAGGAGCGGAACAGGTGAAGGTGAATTGCGTGAGCTGTTCACTCAAAAATTGACACAGAAATTTATTGATGACAACAGTTTTCAGGTAATTGATCGCTCTAATGCGGATGCAATTCTTGAATGTATTATTACTTCAATAAATGATGTTCCGGCTGTTGTTACTGTGGGCGAAAATGTTGAAACGAGACGTTTAACAGTCAATGTTCAGGTTATTTATAAAGACCTTGTGGAAAAAAAAACAGTCTATGACAAACAGTTCAGCGATTACGGCGACTATGCTGCCGATGGCGGACTTGATGGACGGTATCAGGGATTAACAATTGCTATTGATAAAATAACAGATAATATTTTACTCGACACAGTGTCGGGTTGGTAATTTTTTTAGGAGTTTAAGATGGATGAGATAGTTCTTATCTCGTATTTTGTTTCTTTATTCATTTTGTTTGTATTCGGAAGCCATGGTTTTATTATGATTTACTATTATAATAAATACCGGAATGTTAAACATTCACCGAAAAAGGATTTCGTTCCTAATGAAGTTGTTACAATTCAACTTCCTTTGTACAACGAACAATATGTTGTTGAAAGATTAATTGATACAGTTTGTGAAATAGAGTATCCAAAGGATAAGCTCGAAATTCAGGTACTTGATGATTCAACTGATGAGACAGTTGCTATTGTCGCGAATAAAGTTGCTGAAAAACAAAAACTTGGGTTCGATATTACGCATATTCATAGGACAAACCGGGAAGGTTTTAAAGCAGGCGCTTTAAAGGAAGGATTGAAAATTGCAAAAGGGGAATTCGTTGCAATTTTTGATGCCGATTTCGTACCTCAAAAAGATTTTTTGATAAATACTCTTTCATACTTTACAGATGAAAAAATAGGAATGGTACAAACACGATGGGAGCATCTTAACGGTGAGTATTCAATTCTTACTAAAGCACAAGCGCTTGCATTGGACGGGCATTTTGTAATTGAACAGAATGTAAGAAACAAAGCGGGCTTCTTTATCAACTTTAACGGTACAGGCGGAGTATGGAGAAAAAGCTGTATAGAAGATGCCGGTAATTGGCATTCCGATACTTTAACAGAAGACCTTGACCTTAGTTATAGAGCACAGTTAAACGGTTGGCGGTTCGTATTTCTAAAGGATTTTATTTCTCCCGCAGAATTACCATCGGAAATAAATGCGTTGAAAGCCCAGCAATTCAGGTGGACTAAAGGTGCAATTGAAACATCAAAGAAAATTTTACCGTTAGTTTGGAAATCAGGTATCCCATTAAGAGTTAAACTGCAGTCTACTTTTCATTTAACGAATAATTTTGCATTCCCGTTTATACTATTAGCTGCAATATTAAATGTACCATTAATCTTTGTTAAAAATTCGGGTGCTCACGAAGCTTACTTTGCAATTCTTTCGATGTTTGTACTTGCTTTCATAAGTTCGTTTTTGTTTTATCTTTATTCGCAGAAGGATATCAGAACGGATTGGAGAAAGAAGATTGTTCTTTTTCCTCTATTTATGGCGGGCAGCATGGGCTTTGCGGTTAATAATTCCCGTGCAGTGTTTGAAGGACTTTTAAATAGAAAAAGTGAGTTTGTTAGAACTCCCAAGTTCAAACTGGAAACAGAGAAAGACAGTTGGGTCGGGAAGAAATATGTAAATAAAAAACTTGAACCGGCAGTATTCGTGGAGTTACTATTAGCGATTTACTGTTTTATCGGAATTTGTTCGTCAATTTATTTTCTTGAACTGGCAGCAATCCCGTTTCAGTTATTATTCTTTATCGGGTTTTCTTACGTTTCTTATTCTTCAATTAAGCATGCTTATTCAAAAAAATAGGTTGATGGTTGGAACGGACTCAAAAAATAATATTTGAAGAAAAAATTTCTCTTATTTACGAGCACAATACCCGTTCTCCGTTGTTCGTTAGAGCAGCAAACATACAGATAGAAAACAATAATGCAGGAAATGCAATTCATATTCTAAAATCCGGCTTGGAGCTTTATCCCGGTTATCCAACAGCTTTGTTCATACTGGGAAAAGCACTCGCTGTTACAGGCAAATATGATGAAGCTGTGGAGACATTCAGAGAGGCATGTACACTTATTGATTCAAACGACAGTTTGGTTTATTACAAATCGGAAGTTGAAAAAATTAAACAACAACGAAGTCCATTTGAATCTAAAAGACGTACAACTTTAATTGAAGAAATGCCGGATGAACAAAAGAAAGAAAGTGATCGCAGCTATTTCCGGGTTAATGACAAAGAGTCGGATGATGATTCAAAGAAAGAGTTGCCTGATCAAAAAATATCTATTATTGCAAAACATACTTCGGAATTAACCGACAATTTTAACGATTCGGTTGGAGACAAATTAATCATTTCAGATACCTTTGCGAATATATTAATTGCACAGGAAAGATATGATGAGGCTGTTACCGTGCTGAAAGAGTTAATGAGCAAGAATCCCGGCAGGACGCAGGAGTATGTAGATAAAATTAATTCTATATCGCAAAATATTTCATAAACCTTATCGGGTTATATCCGGTTTTACTTTATCGATAAGTTGCTGTTATGCGTTTATGGAAATCCAGTTTCATATACAAATATGATTTAATAAATGAAGACTATTGAGGAAATATTTTCTTTAAAAAAGCTACCCTCTTTTTATGCGGTCAATATTGCAGGCTGGCTTTTTATGATTGCAGTTGACTCAATAGTATTTACTATCTGGATGCAGGGCGAATTTACATTCCTTTCTTATTTTTCAAATGCTCTTCAATGGTCAACAGGGATAATTATAACTTCATTATTAAGAGTTTTTTATAAGAAGATTTATTTGAAGGGGATGTCAATCTTAAAAATACTTGGAGTGATTGTTGTCCTTTCTTTTATAAGCGCATTCTTACTGTTTTCCTTATCTCACGTTATATATTTCCTCTTTTCACCGCATGATTTAGCTCGAAGAATAACCGTCGCATTATCAAGCGGAAATATTGTATTTAGAATGACGCAGCTATTCCCTATAATGACAGCATGGAGTATGCTTTACTTCGGAATTAAATTCTGGTTCGATATTGCAGTTGAAAAAGAGAAAGTTCAGCGAGCCGAATACCTTGCTCAAGCAGCAAGACTTCAAATGTTGAGGTATCAAATTAATCCTCACTTTCTTTTCAATTCGTTCAGCTCGTTACGGGCATTAATTAGAAGTAATCCTGAAATAGCAGTTGATATGGTTGGTGAATTATCCGAATTTTATAGGTACACATTGGTCGTTAAAAATTCTTCGATGGTTCAGTTGAATACCGAATTGGAAGCAGTGAAGCATTATGCCGCTATCGAAAAACTTCGTTTTGACGACAAAATAGAATTTGATTTTAATATTGAACCGGAAGCCGGAGAGTTTTTAATTCCTTCTTTTTTGATTCATCCTTTAGTTGAAAATGCAATCAAGTACGGAATGAAAACATCATCTTTACCGCTAAAAATCGGGTTATCGGCAAGCGTAGAAAATAAACAAGTAAAAATAGAAGTTACAAATTCGGGAAAGTGGATTGAACCGACATACAATCAAAGTATAGAAGGTACGAAAACAGGCCTGGATAATGTTAGAGACAGGTTGGAACTTACTTACCCTGATAACTCAAAACTGGATGTTTATGGAAATGATGGATTTGTTAAAGCTGTTATTATTATTGGACTGGAAAAATGAAAAAGTACAAAGCATTGATAGTTGATGATGAAAAACTTGCAAGAAAAGATTTATCGGCTATGCTCGGTGGATTTGATGAAATTGAAGTCATAGGCGAAGCCTCATCGGTTGAAGAAGCAGAAGCAATACTAAAAAAAGAAGAGATAGATGTTGTTTTTCTTGATATACAGATGCCGGGAAGGTCGGGTTTCGATCTGCTGCAATCAATTGATAAAGAAACGAAAGTAATTTTTGTTACAGCTTACGATGAGTATGCAGTCAAAGCATTTGAAATTAATGCCAATGATTATTTACTTAAACCTGTAATGCAAAACCGGTTGGAACTTACAGTAAAAAGACTGGAAGAGAATTCAGTACCTAACCCATATTCAAATAAAAAATTCAGTGTTGAAGATGTTGTTTTTCTAATGATTAATACATCGTTTCAGTTTGTAAAAATAAGCACAATAAAAAAAATCACTTCGGCAGGTAACTATACCGAGTTGAAATGTACTAATGATATGAAAGGGTTAGTTCTGAAAGGACTTAAAGAGTGGGAAGAAAGATTACCTGCCAATCAGTTTGTGCGTGTTCACAAGAATACGATTATTAACATGAATTTTGTTGAGCGGGTTGAAGAATGGTTCAACTCGGCATTTCATATTTATATACAAGGTGAAAAAGAACCTGTTGTTATGAGTAGAAGATATGCTGCCCGGCTTAAAGAACGCATGAAATAAAATCCTCGAAGAATTAAGCCTCATTTAAAAGCTGTTTAACGCTTATGAAAAATAAGCGTTTTGTGCTTTTCATTTTTTTTTAACTTATTCACTCTAAAATTTACACACAGAATAAATCTCTTTTTGTATGTCCCTTCTGATTTATAGTCGCCTGTTAATCAACAATAATACCTCTTGTCATTTTCAATAATAGGGAAGTTAATAAATCCATTAAACTTGCATCAGAATTTACACATTTATTCCGGAGGTTGAGATGGAGAAAGAAACTAACTTAGTAACCCGGCTTATGAGTAGTACTATACTCAAAGCTAAAGTAACCGTTTTCATTATTGTTTTTTTTGTAACCACCTTTTCTGATTTATTCGCTCAAAATGAAGTTAAAGTATTGGTCGTTTTACCAGCTCAATATGGAGCGAACTTTTACCTTAACCTGGATAACTTTGAAAGATTCGGATGGAAAGTAACGATTACAGGACTAACACAAACAATTTACCCGTGTCCTGCTTATGCCGGTCCGCTTAGTTGTCCGGGAGTTAAAGCAGATAAGTTAATCTCGCAGATTGATAATATAAAAGAGTATGATTGCCTCGTTGTAATGTCGGCAACTTCTTACACTGCAACTTTACCGTGCAATGCGTTAATAAACAGTTCAGAGGCACTCGGCTTAATCAAGGCTGCAACGGATTCCGGTATCGTTGTCGCAGCTATGTGTTCGGGCGTTAGAGTATTGGCGGCAGCAAATGTAATTAATGGAAAAAATGTAACCGGGAGTGATGGATACAAACAGGAATATATTGCTGCGGGAGCTAATTATTTGGGGAGGAATCATTACCCGGTGATTGATGGTAATATTGTAACAACTGCTGCCGGCGATTATTTCAATCTCCAAAATTGTAATGCAATTGCAAAAGCTATTGATGCTAATATGAAAAATAAAAATTTGTTTAACTCCACAATGATTGTAAACGACATAGAACTTAAGAAAAGTTTGTTTACAAAAGACATTACCTTTCTCACATATGGAGGCAGCGAATCCGATGGCGGAAGAGCAATTTGTGAAACTGCGGATGGCGGTTTTTTAATTGCAGGTTATACCTTTTCGCAGGGAGAAGGGAAGGCTGACATCCTTTTAATGAAAACAGACAATAATGGAAATCAACTATGGGCAAAAACCTTTGGAGGAAGCCGGACAGAATATGCCAATTCTGTTTATGAATGTACTGACGGTAGTATAATTTTAGCCGGCTTTACCAATTCGATAGGTGCCGGTAATGAAGATGTGTTGATTATTAAAACAGATGCATCCGGCAACAAACTCTGGGAGAAATATTACGGTGGGGCGGGCTCTGAACAAGGAAATAAAATAATTGAAATGTCGAACGGTAATTATCTTGTTGCAGGGTTTACAGACTCTTTCGGAAGCGGAGAAGATGATGCTTATCTTCTTTGTTTAGATAGCAGCGGCGATACACTTTGGACAAAAACAAGCGGTAACCAGAATTCTCAGTTTGCCAAAGATATTCATCAAGCTGAAAACGGTAAATTTATCGTGGTAGGCTCCACCGGGTATTTTACTGCTCAGGGATGGGGAAATAGAGATGTATACCTACTTGAATACGATTCTTCAGGTAACTGCAGTTTATCTAAATCTTATGGTGAATCATCTTACCAAAATTGGGGAAATTCAATCTGTGCGCTTGGTGACGGCTCTTACATAATTGCAGGTGATGCAGATATTACGAACCAGGACCTTTATCAGGTATACGCGATGAAAACAAATCCATCTCTCAATCTTTTATGGCATAAAAGATACGGAGAAAGTACATACTATGATTACGGCAATTCAATTACTAAGGCCAATCCAAATAATTACTTGATTTGCGGTACTACCAAATCCCCGGTTTCAAAAAATGATATTTACATTTTGAATGTTGATTCGGATGGTAACCTCTTACAGAAAAAAATAATCAAAGAGAGTAATTCCGATTGGGCTTCCTCTTCTTGTTTAACGAAGGATGAGGAATATCTTGTTTTAACAGGACACACCAATTCGGCGGGAGCAGGTAATTTTGATGTATTATTCGTTAAAGTACCGATTGAACTTCTGGTCTCCGAAATAAAAAATGAGATGGATATTAATTACAATTTTGAACTGAATCAAAATTATCCCAATCCTTTTAATCCAGAAACTACGATCGGTTTTAAACTTGCAACGGCAACAAAAGTCAGTATGAAAGTATTTGATGTTCTCGGAAGAGAAATACAAACTCTTATAAATAAAGAAATGGATGCAGGTAATCATCAAATAAATTTCATAGCTGAAGACATTCCGAGTGGTATATACATGTGTCGCTTGGAAGCAGGTAAGTCCTCCAAATCAGTTAAAATGCTGCTTGTTAAATGATAAATGAAATAGTAATAAATCGCTCTAAGGAAAAGATATGATAAGAATGAATGTTTTTATAATGGTAGTTTGGGGATTGACCTTAATACTGCACGAGATTTCTACCGCATGTTCGGGAGTGTATATCTCCAATTCTCAAGTAAAGTTGTTTGGTTTGAATGAAGACTTTTATAACTACAATACAATTTACCGGACCCTACCGAAAACTGCCACTACTTACGGGATTATCGGGTTCGGGCATTCAAACAGCATTCAAGCTATTATTAATGAAAAAGGACTTTGTTATGATGGTTACGGGGCACCGGAGAAACCGGTAACACATAATAACCATTTACCTGTTAATGACGGAAGTTTTGTATTTGAAGCAATGACAAAATGTGAAACCATCAATGAAGTTGTTGCCCTTTACAACATGTATTTCCATCCATGGTTGAGTAACGGGCAAATCTTCTTTGCAGATAGATTCGGGAATTCGATAATAATTGAGGGAGATACTATTCTCTACAAATCAAAACAATATCAAATCTGCACTAACTTTTATCAATCGGATCCCGAAAGCGGAATCCCGTATGGATTCTACCCTTGCTGGAGATATAACCTAATGCAAGCTAAACTTGAAGCAACTTCAGATTATTCAGTCGATTTTGTGCGGGATTTATTGGATAGTGTTCATGTTGAAAACCAGGTCTGTCCCAACGGTTTGAATTCAACGGTTTACTCTTTGATTGTAGATCAAAACGCAAACAAAATTTATGTATATAACTTACATAATTATAACAACGTTATAATACTTGATATTGAGGAGGAACTTAATAAGGTGGCTCAAAACAAACAATTGGGTTCTTTATTCGTTACAGCTATTGAAGATGAGTATTTATCTCCTTCTAAGCCTGAGCTTAAACAAAACTATCCCAATCCTTTTAATCCTGTTACTGTTATAAAATACATAATTCATCCGGACTCAAAAAATCTAACGTCAAATGTAATCCTTAATGTGTATGACATGCTTGGTAGAGAAGTAGCAACACTTGTCAACGAACCGCAAGAACCGGGAAGTTATGAAGTTGTATTCGATGCAGCCGAACTTGCAAGCGGAATGTATTTGTATAATCTAACGGCAGCGGGTTACAACGAAACAAGAAAAATGTTATTAATGAAATAGATTAACCGGAGGCATTATGTTCATGAAATATGTTGAAGTAATTTTATTTATTCTTCTAGTGATTTTTATTTCCGTCTCGTGCAAAAAGGAGCAAGAGGTGGTTGTAACACCGATAACCGAAACTCCAAATATATTAAAAGACTATAACGGGAATATATACAGAACAATTCAAATCGGTAACCAAGTATGGATGGCAGAAAACTTTCGGGGCCAGCATTATATAGATGGACAATCATTACCAAATTGTTTTTATGATAATGATTCTACAAATCTGACTATTTACGGAAGGTTATATAAATGGGAAGATGTTGTTTCAAGCGCGGGAAATACAAAAAAAATACTCCCGGATGGATGGAGAATACCTTCTTTATCTGATTGGCAACAATTAATAACTTTTCTTGGTGGGGACACTTTAGCCGGAGGAAAGATGAAATCAACCGGTACACAATACTGGTTAGTACCAAATGAAGGAGCATCCAACGAGAGTGATTTCTCTGCTATCCCGGGAGGTTTTTTTAGGGTTGACGGAGTATTTATGACACTCGGTGAATATGCATGTTTTATGACTTCCGCAAATATTAACAACTACTATACAAAAATTATAAATCTGAGTAATAACAGCGCAACAGCAATGATAAAGGAATACCTAAAACAAGATGCGATTTCAATTAGATGTATAAAGGAATAGGATTATTTAGCATCAATTATTTGTAGTGAACTATCATGCTTCCCAAAACTGATTTAAAGAGGTGGTACATAGCAGCTATTGTTTTAGCGATTATTTTAATCTTCTTTTTTTTAAATCAGGCTTATGTCTACCTATATGAAACTCGTTCTCAAGAAAAAGAAGCA
>DAIRET010000207.1:0-4520 GCA_036795455.1 Ignavibacteriaceae bacterium | reverse complement strand
CCATTCATGGCAAGCGGTAAGGCATTTGCAGTTGGTGAACGGGAAGGATTTGTAAAACTGATTTTTGATGCAAAGTACGGTGAACTACTCGGAGCTCATATTATCGGTTCCGAAGCTACTGAACTTATTGCTGAAGTTGGTGTAGTTAAAGTACTTGAAGGAACTGCGGAATCGTTGATTAAAACTATTCATGCACATCCTACATTGTCGGAATCGATAATGGAAGCCGCAGCAAATGCCTACGGCGAAGCGATACATATTTAGTATTGAACTAAACTTAGAATTAAAAGAGTGGCAAGAAATCTATTATATATTGATTTAGGATTTATTGATTATCCGGAAGCATGGGAACTACAAAAAAGAATTCATCAAAAAAGAGTTGAAAAGAGAATTGATGATGTGCTTCTTTTACTTGAGCATCCTCATACTTATACGCTCGGTAAAACTGCTCATAAAGAACATTTGATCGGCTCCGATGATTATCTGAAAGAGAAAAATATTTCGGTATTTGAAATTGATAGAGGTGGTGATATAACGTATCACGGTCCTGGTCAAATTGTGGGTTATCCGATTATTTGTTTGAGCGATTGGAGGGAAGATTCACACAAGTATCTGCGAGCATTGGAACAAGTAATAATTGATGTTCTTACAGGGTTCGGTATTTCTGCCGGAAGAAATGAAAAATACACCGGCGTTTGGATTGACGAGCGCAAGATTGCTGCAATAGGAATTAAAATTTCCAGGTGGGTTACAATGCACGGATTTGCTTTTAATATAAAACCCGATCTCTCTCTATTTAAAGGGATAGTACCGTGCGGAATTGTTGATAAAGAAGTAACTTCATTATTTGAAGAAATTGAAAAAGAAATAAGCATTCAGAGTATAAAAGAAATGCTGTATGAAAAGTTGGTTTCGGTATTTGATTACAAAAACTACAAGCAAATAAATAAAGAAGAGTTGATGTCTCTATTAAATGAGTAAGAGGATTTATGTCGAAAAAAAATGTGAAAAAAGTAGAGGTTAAAAGCCCGGTTGCGAAAGAAAAAAAAGGAATCGCAATAAAAAACGAATTAAACTGTATTCAGAAAGAAGAATTGCTGCAGGCATTTAAATACATGTTCCTTGCAAGGCAGATTGACAATAGAGCAATGACTCTTCTTAAACAGGGAAAAACATTTTTTTATATTGCCGGTTCCGGGCACGAAGCTATACAAGTAGCTATGGGTTTACAACTTGATGCAAAAGTTGACTGGCTTTTCCCATATTACCGCGATCTTGCAATCTCACTTTCAGTCGGATTAAAAACAAAGGATATTTTCCTACAACTATTCGGTAAAGAGGACGACCCTTCATCAGGGGGAAGACAGTTGCCTGGACATTTCGGAACAAAAGGTTTGAACATACCGGGACAATCAAGTCCTACAGGTACGCAGTTTTTACAAGCCGTAGGTACTGCACTTGCATCGGTAAAAAAGGGGATTGTTAATGTAAGTTATGTTAGTTCCGGGGAAGGAACAACAAGTCAAGGTGAATTCCATGAAGCTGTTAATTGGGCAAGCCGCGAAAGACTACCTGTAATATTTGTAATTCAAAATAATAAATATGCTATCTCGGTTCCGGTAAGCCGGCAGAGCGGGGGAGAAGAGCATTCAATTGCTGAAATGATGAAAGGGTATTACAATCTTAAAAAGATGAAAATTGATGGTACTGATTTTTTGGAATCGTATAAAGCAGTTCAAGAAGCAGTTGAGTACGCAAAAAGCAGAAAAGGTCCGGTTCTAATTGAAGCTGATGTTGTTCGTCTTTTATCCCATTCCTCTTCCGATGATCAGAAAAAATACCGCAAAATCGAAGAGATTGAAGAGGAGGCAAAAAAAGACCCAATCGAGAAACTAACAAAATTATTGATTACTGATAAAATTACAACGGAAGAAGAACTTGAAAAAATAAAGTCTGAAGTTCTGGAAGAAATCTCTGATGCGGTTGATGAAGCATTCAAAGCAGCCGACCCGGTTGCTGAAGATTGTTCAAAGCATGTATTTGATGAAAGCGGGTTGAAAGACTTTTTTGATTATGAAAAAACAGCTCCGGCTGGCAGCCCGATAGTAATGGTTGATGCAATTAATCATGCATTACATGAAGAGATGGAGAGGAATGAAAAAATTTATGTCTTCGGTGAAGATATTGCAGACAACAAAGGTGGAGTTTTTACTGCTACAAAAGGATTAACAAACAAATTCGGAGAAGAACGGGTGTTTAATTCTCCACTCGCAGAAGCAAGTATTTCGGGTGTGGGAGTAGGTATGGCATTGGCGGGATTAAAACCTGTTGTCGAAATTCAATTCGGTGATTATATCTGGCCGGCTTTCATGCAGTTGAAGTGTGAAGTTGCTACATTCCGCTATCGAACAAAAAATGTATGGTTTGTCCCTATGGTTACAAGAGTTGCGGTAGGCGGGTATATCCACGGCGGTTTGTATCATAGCCAGAATATCGAATCGATTTTTGCCCACGTTCCGGGAATATATATTGCCTATCCTTCAAATGCAGCAGATGCAAAAGGTTTATTGAAAACAGCAATTAGGTTAAATGACCCGGTTTTATTTTGTGAACATAAAGGATTGTATCGTCAAAGTTATGCAATGTCACCTGAACCTGATAAAGATTATTTAATACCGTTCGGGAAAGCCAAAGTATTGAAAGAAGGGAATGATATTACAGTTGTTTCCTATGGAGCATCTGTGTGGGATTCATTTTTTGCAGCAAAAAAACTTGAAGATGAAGGTCATTCTGTTGAGATTATTGACATCCGTACTATTATTCCGCTTGATGAAGAAACGATTTTTAATTCCGTTAAAAAGACGAATAAAGTGATAGTAATACACGAAGATACTTTTACAGCCGGATTCGGTGCAGAAATTGCAGCACGAATATCCGATAACTGTTTCCAATACCTTGACGGACCAGTAAAGAGACACGCTGCTAAAGATTCGCATATTCCGTATAATCCGATTCTCGAAAATGCAGTACTTCCTTCGAGGGATGGAATTTACAAAGCAATTAAAGAACTGATTCTTTATTAAAATTTGAAAGGTAAAACGATGATAGTTGATATAGTAATGCCTAAAATGGGTGAATCAATAATGGAAGGAACCATTATTAAATGGTATAAAAAAGTCGGTGAGTATGTTAAAAAAGACGAGACGATTTTTGAAATAAGTACCGACAAGGTTGATACTGAAGTTCCCTCATCTGCCGAAGGAGTTTTAACTGAGATATTATTCAAAGAAACAGATACTGTTGGGGTAGGAGTAGCAGTTGCTCGTATCGAAACAGAAAAAGAATCAGCGGTAAAAAAAGAAGTCGAGCCTGTTACATTGGAAAAGAATGAAGTAATATCAACAGTAGCTGTGGAAGACAACCAAACCGGGGAACTGATTAATATTCCCATGCCTAAAATGGGTGAATCAGTGATGGAAGGTACTATAATCAAATGGTACAAAAAAGCGGGCGATGCAGTTAAGAAAGATGAAACTCTTTTTGAAATCAGTACGGATAAAGTTGATACCGAAGTACCATCTCCGGCTGACGGATTTCTTGTCGAAATTATTGTGAAAGAACAGGAGACAGTTGCAGTAGGTGTAGTTGTAGCAAGACTTTCTTCATCGGATAAAGTAACACTACCTGTAGTGAAAAAAGAAGTAGTTGAAGAAGTTTCAATGCATTCTCAAATTGCTGCAGCGGTTGAATCGGTCGCAAGTATTGAAACGGAAGAACCTGCAAAAAGCGAATTTAAAACAGGTAAAACAAAATTCCTCTCTCCCCTGGTTCTCAACATTGCTCAAATTGAAGGTATTTCTATTGAAGAAGTGGAAAGCATAAAAGGCACCGGGCTGGACGGACGAATTTCGAAGAAAGATGTTTTTGAATATATCGATAGGAAGAAAAATCTACCGCTCCAGAAAAAAGAACAGGTAAAAGAAATTCAACCGGTTCAGTCTCCATCGTTTGAAATTCCGAAATTCGATAGCAGCCTTGTTGCCGGTAAAGTTGAACGAATTCCGATGGACAATATCCGTCAGAAAATAATGCAGCACATGGTAAACAGCCGAGATACATCGGTTCATGTTACTGCATTAATAGAAGTAGATATGACGAATATTTACAGATTCATACAAACAAATAAAGAATCGTTCCTAAAAAAAGAAGGGATCAAATTAACATACATGCCTTTCATTTCGCAGGCATGTGTAAAAGCATTAAAGCAGTTTCCTCTTGTTAATGCTACTATTGATGGTTCATCAATTCTTGTAAAAAAATATGTAAATCTCGGTATAGCCGTCTCGGTTGAACCGAACGGCTTGATAGTTCCGAACATTAAAAATGCACATGAAAAGAATATTATCGGGTTGGCAGCTTCAATATCTGAATTAGCTGAAAAAGCAAGAACTAAAAAACTTACACCTGATGATATTTCGGGCGGGACTTTTACAATCACCAACTACGGAGTTTTTGGTACA
>DAIRET010000206.1:0-4556 GCA_036795455.1 Ignavibacteriaceae bacterium | reverse complement strand
GTTCCAATCGGTTAATATCTTTTCATCTTTTAAAGGATGAACTCTTTTTTCCCTCTCATCGAATAGTTTCTTAATTACTTTATCAATTTTATCAATCAGTTCACATTTGTTACCGTCATACGTATTAAGGATTTCCTCCAACGGCTGCTTTAAATAAAAAATATTCTCTTTACCCGGTACATTATTAAACGGGTCAACAAAATTTCCGGAATCGTTAATATTGAATAGAGTACAAATTAGGTCTGCATCGCCTTGCAGAATATTAGTAATTTCATCTTTCTGCCAAACATAGAATTTACCTTCTTCACCTTCGCTATCGGCATCTTCTGCGGAATAAAATGCGCCTTCCGGTGCTGTTAGCTTGCCGTTTACATATTGCAATATTTCGTAGACTGTTCGTTTACTAAGTTCGTTTTTTGTAATACTGTAATGATTTGAGTAGGCTTGAACAAGTAATGCCTGATCGTAAAGCATTTTTTCAAAGTGTGGTAAAAGCCATTTTTTGTCAGTTGAATAACGATGGAACCCGAACCCGATATGATCATATATTCCTCCCAACCGCATATTGAGAAGAGTTTTTTCAACCATATTGATTGCATCTTCATTTTTTGTTCGTTTGTTATAACTCAGCAGGAAAAGTAAATTATGCGGAGAAGGAAATTTGGGAGCAGTGCCAAATCCGCCGTATTCATCATCGAATCGTTCTTTAAACTGTAAAAAAGCTCTGTCAAAGGCTGAAGGATTTATTTCATCTCCAATATGAGATTGATGCGATTGAATCAATGCCCCGGTAATTTTCTCGGAAGAAGCGACAAGTTCATCTCTTTTGGCTGTCCACATTTCATTTATTTTCGATAGGAGGTCGAGCATTCCTATTCTATTATACCTTGAGGTTTTCGGAAAATAAGTACCCGCAAAGAACGGTTTTTTATCTGGTGTCATAACAATAGTAAGAGGCCAGCCGCCGCTTCCTGTTAGTACCTGGCAAACTGACATGTAGACTGTATCAATATCAGGTCTTTCTTCCCTGTCAACTTTAATGCTTACAAAGTATTGGTTAAGTGAAGAAGCGACTTCATTATCCTCAAATGATTCTTTTTCCATTACATGACACCAATGACATGTTGAATAACCGATTGATAGAAATACCGGCTTATCTTCTTCCTTTGCTTTATTAAAGGCTTCTTCACCCCACGGATACCATTCGACCGGGTTATAAGCATGTTGCAATAGATATGGACTTTTTTCGGTAATTAGTTTATTTGCTTTCAATTCGCCTTCCTTAAATAAAAAAATGCTACTAATAATAATAGCATTTTTATTTAATTAGTTCACATTCTTGTTATTACATACAAAAAAGAATGAACCGTGTTAAAAGAGCAGTTTTTACATCAAGTTTTTAACTAATTGACTATTTTTTTTTCTACGGGCAAATGCTTTTTCAATAGTTCAACTAATTCATTTTTGTTAAACGGTTTTGAAAGATGGGCGATAAATCCTTTTTGCAGAAATACTTGTTTTTCATGAGACATTGTATAACCTGTAACCGCTATCATCGGGACATCCTTATAGCCTTCAATCTCACGGATTATTTGAGCTACTTCAAGTCCGTTCATCCCGCCACCTAAATTAATGTCCATTAAGATTGCGGAGTAACATGTACTATTGATTAATTCAAGTGCCGTTTCGGCATTCTTCGCATAATCCACATTACAAAGGTCTTTCAGGTAGTGAACAATTACCTCTTTATTTATTTCGTTATCTTCAACCAGTAAGATGGTCTGCTTTTCACTATTATTCTTTTCAAAAATGTCCGACAAAACTTCAATTTCATCTTCACATTCTACAGCAATGTCTTTCAAGCAGTCGGCACAAGGGATTTTGATAATAAATTCTGTACCGATACCAAGAGTACTAGTAAATGAGATTTCTCCATCCATTAAGGTTACGAGTTTTTGCGAGATGTTTAATCCGAGTCCTGTTCCTTCATATCTTCTGGATATACCTTCGCTTACCTGCCTAAACTCCTGGAAAATCACAGCTTTATCCTCGTCCGATATTCCGATACCTGTATCGGAAATCTTCATCATCCCCCAGCATTTATCAGGTTCTGAAACATGATCAATAACGACTTCAATTTTCCCTTTGTTTGTAAACTTGATCGCATTGTCAAGTATGTTGTTCATAACGGTAAAAATTAACCGCTCATCTGCAAGGATGTTAATCCCTTCTTCTCTAATGTCGAGAATAAATTCAAGCCCTTTCTGTCTCGCAGTTTCTGCAAACGGAGTATGAAAATACTTAATGTATTTATCAAGTGAAAGAACTTCAATATCTGCTTGCAGTTCGTGTGTTTCAAGTTGGGCGTATTGAAGAATACTATTAAGAGTGGTAGTCAATCTTTTTGCGCTTTTTGTTATCCTGTCAAGCATTTCTATTTGTTCCGGTTCCTGCAAAGACTCCGATAAGAACTGTGTAAATCCGAGTATCCCAACAAGCGGTGTACGGAATTCGTGGCTCATATTGCCAATAAGAATACTCTTCAATTTACTCGATTCTTCCGCTTTATCGATTGCAATCCTCAGTTCTTCCTCAAGTTTCTTCTTTTCGGAAATGTCTTCTTTGAATGCAACGTAGTTTGTAATTTCACCGTTCTTGTTTTTTACCGGAGAAATAGAAATAGATTCCCAGAATAGAGCCCCGTTTTTCTTTTTATTCAGAAACTCGCCATGCCATTCGTGACCATGCGATATATACGACCAGAGTTCATCGTATACAGAGTTTGGAGTTAATCCCGATTTGAGTAAACGGGGTGTATTACAAATTACGTCGTAAAAATCATAGCCGGTAACCTCGGTGAATTTACTATTCACATATTCGATTGTGCCATTTTTATCTGTAATTACTATCATCATCGGGCTTTGTTCAATTGCCCTCGAGAGCTTACGGAGAGTATCTTCATTCTCTTTACTTGTTGTTACATCTGTAGAGATACACAGAATGGAAGGTTTAACCGAATTCGCAAATGTGAAAGGTATTTTAACAGTCTGGAAAAATCTTTTGTTTCCTTTTGGATCGATGGATTCTTCAAGATAAGTAATAGGCTTGTTCTGCGAAATAACTTTATAATCCTCTTCCTTAAAACGCTCTATCTTTGAGGGCGATTTCACAAAATGAGCATCCGTATTACCGATAATCGATTTTATCGGAATTTTATTGTACTCGGCAAAAGCTTTATTTGCCAATATATATTTACCATCTATATCTTTTGCAAAAATGAAGTGGGGAACTGCATCGATTATTTGTCTTAACCTTGATTTACTAAGCTTCAATGCCTCTTCGGATTTTTTAGCATCGGTAATATCATTAATAACACCGCGTAATCCAACCGTTTTACCATCAACTTTAATGGGTACTGATGAAATAAAGACATTGAAAATCGTCCCGTCTTTTTTTACTGCTAAATACTCAGAACTCCCGCTTTCTTGGTTGGAAATTAGTTTATTAATTCTCTGCTTTGCATATTCATGCATTTCGGGAACAATAAAATCAACAATATTATAGTTTAATACATCCGAGCTTTTCCCTCCACCGAAAGTTTCAAATGTTTTTTTGTTTGCATAAATAATTTTTCCATTAAGGTCTGTCTCAAAAATCGGCTGCGGAAGTTCTTCAACCATTTGCATATACTTCTTATGGCTATTAAGTAATTCCCGTTCTGTCTTCCGTCTTTCAGTAATATCGTGAAACTGTATGATGGTTTTTCTCTTTCCTATTTCGTCCATTATATGGTTGTAACACGTTTCAAGGATTTTCTGCTCGCCGTTATTTGATTCAAACAGAAATTCAAATTCAATTTCAGGTTCTTTTTCAAGAATATCTTCCTCAAAAACTTCATTTAGTTTTTTACCGAGAATATCATCCATACCAAGCATCACTATTTGAAGCATACGTTTGTTTGCATATGTAATAGTCATTTTTTCATCAATTAAAATGATTCCCGAATGTGAGATTTCCACAATTGTTTTAAACTTCTCTTCACTTTCTCTAACTGCAATACCCGCAACTTTATTCTGTGTAACATCTTTTGCAATACCGCACAAACCCCGGATTTTCCCCGAATCATCCTTAACAGGCGTTTTTATTAAATTGAAAGTATACGGAATACCGTTGACTAACTTGGAATGCTCTTCAGCGATTGTTTCCCCGTTTAATACCCGTGAATCAATTTCTAATACTTTGTCCGATACATCATCACCGAATATTTCTTTGTCGGTCTTACCAATTATTTCATCAACCGTCATTTTGTATAGTTTTTCAATTCTACAATTAATGTACCTGTATTTTAAGTCGGCATCTTTTAGATAAATTGAGTCAACTGTCGAATTACAGATTGCTTCTAAATGCCTTGATTTTTCATCATACATTTGCAACAGTCTGAAACTGCAAATCGCCGATTGAATACAAAGTTCAACCTCCCTCGAGTTGGCTGGAGTATGTATAAATTCAAAAGAATGCAGATTGTTATGCGTTTCAGCATCAATAGAATAGAAGAT
>DAIRET010000205.1:0-4561 GCA_036795455.1 Ignavibacteriaceae bacterium | reverse complement strand
AAGCAGCGTACTTCGAAGCTCTCGGTGCATCTCTATTTGCACTGAACAACAAAAGCTACAAAGCAACAGCAGATAACTTAGTAAACAGTAAACATTCCAACTTTTCTTTCCACGATGACTTAAAGCAACATCTTGACAAAGTTCACTTTATAAACGGGCTACGCGGTAAAGCAATAGAAAATGATGAATGTATTCTCGGACTTGATGTCGGTTCAACTACTACAAAAGCAGTGTTGCTGAGAGAGAATGACAATAGTATTGTTGCATCGGAATATTTAAGAACAAACGGCGACCCTGTAAATGCTTCGATTGAATGTTATAAAAGTTTGAAATCACAATTAAAAGTACCGGTTAAAATTGTTGGACTTGGAGTTACAGGTTCCGGAAGACATATAGCCGGAATGCACGCATTGACTAAAGGAGTTATTAATGAAATAATTGCACACGCTGCTGCAACGGTTTACTTTGACAAAGAAGCTGATACGATTTTTGAAATAGGCGGACAGGATGCAAAATATACATACATCACAGCCGGTGTACCTTCCGACTATGCGATGAATGAAGCATGCTCTGCCGGTACCGGTTCATTCCTTGAAGAAGCTGCAAAGGAATCACTTGATATAGACTACCTCGAAATCGGTGATATTGCTCTGAAAGCAAGTTCACCGCCCAACTTTAATGATCAATGTTCGGCATTTATAAGCAGCGATATTAAAAACGCACTCCATGAAGGCTTGTCGAAAGAGGATATTGTTGCCGGACTTGTTTATTCGATTTGTTTGAATTACATCAACCGTGTTAAAGGGAACAGACCTGCCGGGAAAAAGATTTTTATGCAGGGCGGCGTATGTTATAACAAAGCCGTTCCCGTTGCAATGGCTGCTCTAACCGGTAAAGAAATAATAGTACCGCCGGAACCGGGTTTAATGGGAGCTTTCGGTGTTGCCCTTGAAATTAAAAGTAGGCTTTTACTGAAGCTGCTCGAAAAAGAAACTTTTTCTCTTGACTCCCTAATCAACCGGAAAGTTAATTATGAAAAATCTTTTATTTGTGCTGGCGGAAATGAAAACTGCGATAGAAAGTGTTCAGTCTCGATAATAAATATTGACGGAAAAAAATTCCCGTTCGGCGGAGCATGTAACAAGTATTACAACATCGAAGTTGAAAATGTAAAAAATATAAAAGATAAAAACCTTGTTGCATTAAGGCAGCAATTGGTTTTTAATAAGTATTTGCACAAATTCAAACCGGATGATGATGCAAAAACAATTGGAATACCGAAATCATTTCTCGTTAATTCATATTTCCCTCTTTATTATAACTTCTTCAGCGGGTTGGGTTTTAATGTGATTATCGGTGATGATCCGAAACCATCGGGAATTGACAAAAAGGAATCCGCATTCTGCTTCCCTGTTGAACTTGCCCACGGCTTCTTCCGTGATTTGATTGACAAAAAAGTTGACTATATTTTTCTTCCTCACATACTTGAAGTCTTTAACGGAACCGATAATTTTTATGATAGAACGTGCGTTCTGATGCAAGCAGAAGTTTATTACCTCAAAACAGCTTTTAAAGAAGAATTAAAAGGAATAGAAATACTTGCCCCTGTTCTGAATTTTGCGGAAGGATTCGAACAAACAAGAAATAGTTTTGTTGATATTGCAACAGGGTTGGGGAAAGACAAAATAGAAGCAAATGCTTCTTTCGATTTCGCAGTAAATGAATTGACCGACATGTTCACCGAATTCAAAGCTATCGGTAGAGCAGCTATTGAAGAACTTGAAAAAACACCGGAGCAATTTGCAGTTGTTCTTTTCGGACGGGCGTACAGTGCATTTGCAAAGGAAGCTAATCTTGCAATACCTCAGAAATTCACAACGAGAAATCTTTTAATAATACCGCACGACTTCCTTTCTTCAGAAATGTACGAAAGTTTTACGCACATGTATTGGGGTATGGGAAAACAAATTCTGCGTAATGCACGATTTGTAAAAGAACATCCCCAGCTTTTCGGTGTTTATATAACTAACTTCAGTTGCGGACCGGATTCAATTCTACTCGGATATTTCAGGGATATAATGGGGAGCAAACCCTCTTTAACACTTGAGCTTGACAGCCATTCAGCAGATGCCGGAATTAATACACGAATAGAAGCTGCCATTGATATAATAAAAAGCTACCTCACACTGCAGAACAACGGAAGTATCATTGAAAAGAAGAGTGGATTCCGTTCGTTAAAAGTGAAAGATTCCCATACGCTTATCGATTCAGAAGGGAATGAAGTTTCTATTTTCAACCCGGAAGTAAAAGTCTTGGTTCCGTCAATGGGAAGATACGCCTCCGAAGCTTTCTCGGCTGCTTTTAGGTATATCGGAATCAATTCAGAACCGATGCCGGTTTATGACTTCAATACATTAACAACCGGGCGGGGGAATACATCTTGCAAAGAATGTTTACCATTAATTCTCAATTCAGGTGCAATAATCGATTATTGTAAATCGAAACCGGTGAATGAAAAATCACTCCTTTTTATGGCAGAAGGAACAGGACCATGCCGCTTCGGGCAGTACCATGTTTATTTGAATGAATTGATCCGTAAAAAAGAATTAAACAACACCGGTATTTATACTTTGACGGATGAAGATTCTTACGGCGGATTGGGGAATGAGTTCGTTATGCGCGGCTGGGCAGCGATTACAACTGCAGACGCATTCCAGGATATTCATCATGCAATTCTTGCAATTGCCGAAGAACCGGAAAATGCTTTGAATATTTTGAAGCGTGAATGGGAAAAAATTGTTAATGTAATTGAAATAGAATCTCTTCAGGATTTATTCGAACAATTAAAACTATCGGCTGAAATCCTTTCAAGAATAAAAAGAAAGATTGATTTGAAAGATGCCGTAAAGGTCGGATTGATTGGCGAGATTTACGTCCGGAATGATGAATTCTCACGTATCGATTTGATTGAACGGCTTGCAGCTAAAAATATTGTTGTGAAGGTTGCACCCATAGGTGAGTATGTTTACTACTCAAACTACCTTGCAAAAAATGACGGGAATTCCAAAGTTGAGAAACTTAAAAACAAACTTAGCTTTTCAATAAGGGATTTGGTTCAAGTAAAAATCGAGAAAAATATTAAGAAGAATCTTTCCGTTTCAGGCTTCCTCGATTATGAACTACTCAACATTAAAGAGACTGTAAAGTACGGAGCTAATTTTATCGATCCCGTTCTTGAAGGTGAAGCATTATTAACTGTCGGAAGCGGATTACGCGAAGTTCTCGATTATGTATCGGGTGTTATTTCAATCGGACCGTTCGGCTGTATGCCTTCACGGGTTGCGGAGTCTATGTTAAACGTTGAAATGAATATCGAAGGGAAAGCCTCTGCATTGAAAAAGCAGAAAAGTTTTTACAATGAGAATATCGATAATCTCCCCTTTCTTGCAATTGAAACGGACGGAAATATTTTTCCGCAGATAATTCAGAGTAAAATTGAAATATTCATTTTACAAGCGGAAAGACTGCACAGACTGATTAAAAAAGAAGGAATAAAAGGAAAACCGGGATTCGGCTTCTTAAATTTATTAAAGAAGCACCATTACGATAAATCATTCGGAAAAGTCTCTGATGAACCGAACCTCGAACATTTCGCTCCGGGTATGGAGTGATGGGATTGGAAGAAACTCGAAACCAGGTTAATACTGAAAAAGCCCTGCATAGAACAGGGCTTTTTTCATTGTAATAATTCTATTTCAACAGCAGCATTCGTTTTGTCTCAATAAAACTGCCGACCTGTAATTGATAAAAATAAATGCCGGATGGGTATGACGAAGCATCCCATTCTACTTCGTATATACCCGGTTCCTGTAATTCGTTTACAATTGTCGCAACATTTTTCCCCAGTATATCAACTATCCGTAGAGACGTTGCATGCAACGTCTCTACATTGCCTGGAATTACATATTTTATTAGAGTTACTGGATTAAATGGATTCGGATAGTTTTGATATAAAATAAACTCACCGGGTATTACAACATCAACTTCAACAATATTTGAATAATTAAATGAACCATCGTAATCAATCTGTTTTAAACGATACCGGTATTTTCCCGCACTAAGATTTTTATCCGTGTAAGAATAATTATTCGCTTCTGTTGTTGTTCCGCTCCCTTGAACAAATACTATTTTATTCCATATTTCAAATTCACTGCTTGTTACAATAGAGCGTTCTATTTCAAAGCCGCGGTTGTTAGTCTCGGTAGCAGTACTCCACTCAATAAGAATATTGTTCCCTTCCGCATTGCAATTAAAGCCGGTTAATTCAACAGGTATATAGATTGAATCCGAAAACGGCATAAAGAAAACATAACCGCGAACGGGATCATCAACTTTGTGAACTACATGCCCCTCTATTGAAGTTGAATCGTATACTCTCCAATCGTTATTCTGAGCATAAATATCATTCGTGCAGTTGTTAAACAAATCGAAAATATTACCGGCTTGAACATTGTTGAAAATAATATTCTGTCCGTCATCGGTAGTATCGGCATTTTCGATA
>DAIRET010000204.1:0-4568 GCA_036795455.1 Ignavibacteriaceae bacterium | reverse complement strand
TAAAGTATTCTCAAACGGAGGAAGAGTTCTCGGTGTTACATCGTTCAATAATGACAATAACATTTCGAAAGCGATTGAAACAGTATACAAAGAAATCAGCAAAATTGAATTCAAAAACATGGTCTACCGGAAAGATATTGGTAAAAAAGCCTTCAAGTATTAATAAATGCACCTCCTAAATGTTCATTCCAATTTTAGTTTACTTCAGGGAACGATTTCAGTTGAAGGACTAATTCAGTATGCAAAAAGTAAGAACTTAAAATCACTTGTATTGTCCGATACAAATGGAATGTATGGCTTAGTCAAGTTTGCTAAACTTGCTAAAGAAGAGAACATAAAACCTATCTTCGGAACGGTTATTACAGAGTTAAAAAACAGGGAAGTATCGGTTTTACTTCTTGCTAAAAATAATTCGGGTTATGCAACTTTATGCCGGATAATCACTTCACGAAAACTTGATGAAAACTTTTCTATTGAAAAATTGCTTTCCGTTTATTTACCGGACTTATTTGTAATAGTTTCTTCGTTAGAACTATTAAAGAAGATTCCAGTATTTGATAATATTTACATTGAATTAATATCAACTCAATCTACAAAAAAGAAGGCAAGAGAATTATACGAATATGCAATTCAAAATAGCATCCGATTTGTTGCATCGCAGCCAGTATTTTTCTTAAAAGAGGAGGATTATATTATTCATAAAACTCTTCGGGCAATCGGTTTAAGAAAAACAATATCAAATCTGGATGAATCTGACCTTGTGAACCCGGAATATTATTTCCCAGAAGATAAGAAGTTCGTTAAGAAATGGGCTTCAATTCCGGAAGCATTACAAAATGCTGAATTCATTCACGAAAATTGCAATGTTGACCTGAAAATCGGAGAATACAAATTTCCGCAATTCCCCGTTGAAGGGAATGATACTGCTCTTTCAATGCTGCACAGCCTTGCTTTCGAAGGACTTAAGCAGAGATATAAAAAAATCAATAAAAGGATTATAGAGCGTTTACAATATGAACTCGATATTATTTCAAAACTGAATTTTGTAGACTACTTTCTTGTTGTGTGGGATATTGTTTCGGAAGCTAAAAAAAGAGGAATGATGATGATAGGAAGAGGCTCGGCTGCCAACAGTCTTGTTTCTTATTGTCTCGGCTTTACGGAAGTTGACCCTATTAAATATGATTTATATTTTGAACGGTTTTTAAATCTCGGAAGAACTTCTCCACCCGATGTTGATCTTGATTTCTCCTGGAAAGAAAGGGATGAAATAATTAAGTATGTATTTGAAAAATATGGTTATGAACGGGTGGCAATGATTTCAACTACAGTAACATTTAGAGCAAGATCGGCATTCAGAGAAGTTGCTAAAGCATTCGGAATCCCTGACAGAGAAGTATCAAAATATAGTAAATATATTCCCTGGACAAACGCTGTTAATTTACCGAATCTTAATAAACTATACCCTGAATCGAAGCACTTGAACCTCAACCCGGAACCATGGAAAACAATAGTTGGTATTGCGGCAAGAATAGCAAATTTTCCAAGATTCTCAGGGATTCATCCGGGGGGGATAGTAATCGCTCCAGGTAGAATAACAAATTATACGGCACTTGAATATGCAAAGAACAAAGGTTTGGGTTTGATTGTTACTCAACCGGATATGTATTCCATAGAAGATCTTGGACTGGTTAAAATTGACTTGCTCAGTCAAAGGTCGCTTGGTGTTTTGAGGGATTCATTAAAACTCATTCAATAAATGACAGTTTGGTGTTTTGTTTAAAATTGAATTTAGTATTCTGCGTGTAAATGCTTTCGATAAAGCAAACGATTCTTTAATTTGCAGATGTATAAATTAAATAAATATAAATGAGAATTCCAGAACACAAAATAGAAGAGATAAGAGCCGCTTCGGATATAGTTGAAGTAATCGGGCAATTTGTCCGGCTTAGAAAAAGAGGAAAAAACTATATTGGTCTATGTCCGTTTCATAACGAAAAAACACCTTCATTTACGGTTAGCCTTGACAAACAAATTTTTCACTGTTTCGGCTGCCATGCCGGGGGTAATGTGTTCAAATTCTTAATGGATTTTAAGAAGATTTCATATGTAGAAGCAATTCAAGAATTAGCTTCGGACCTCGGAATCACAATTGAATATGAATCCCAACAGTCTGAAGAGCAGCTTAGCGAAGTTGAACAATTATTCGATATTAACCTTGTTGCTGCAAAGTATTTTTCCGATATTCTTCTCAATGAACCTAATGGCGAAATTGCAAGAAATTACTTCGGGAAAAGAAAACTGAAGCAATCTACTTTAAGAGCATTCGGGCTTGGATATGCGTTACCCGGACCGGACGTTTTCGTGAACCACCTAAAGAAAAAAAATGTAGATATTGAGAAGGCGGTTTATCTTGGTTTGATTACCAAATCCGAATCCGGAAAACTATATGATAAATTATCCGGAAGAATCATTTTCCCGTTGTTTTCACCTAATGGAAGGGTAATCGGGTTCGCCGGAAGAGTGCTGGAATCATCTGATAAATCTGCAAAGTATTTAAACTCGCCCGAATCAAAAATCTATTACAAGGGACGTACTCTTTACGGTTTATCCTTCGCAAAAGAAGAAATAAGAAAACTGGAACAGGCAATTATTGTAGAAGGCTACATGGATTTGATTTCCCTGTACCAGGCAGGAATTAAAAATGTAGTGGCAGTTTCCGGCACGGCTTTTACTGATGAACAGGCTCAATTACTTTCAAGATTCACAAAGAATGTTGTTTTGATATTCGATGCCGATTCAGCGGGTGTAAAAGCATCAATGCGTAGTATAGAAATTTTATTAAAACAGGGTTTCAATGTAAATATTGCTGCGTTGCCAGAAGGCGAAGACCCCGATTCTTACGTTAATAAATTCGGTGCGGATAAATTACGAGAAATTGTAAAAGATTCGAAGATATTTCTTGAGTTTCAATCAGATATTTTTTATAAACAGGGATTGTTCGACGATCCGGTGAAGATGGTAGAGGCAATAAGAGAGCTTGTAAAACCGGTAGCTTTAATTGAGGATGAACTTAAGAGGACACTGCTTATTAAATCAATTGCGGAAAAATTCAATTTAAGAGAAAAACTACTTGAAGATGAGCTTGATGGATTTTTAAACAAATTCAAAAGGGAGAGAAGGCAGGAGCAAAGAATCGAGACTGCCGAAGTCAAATCAGTACAAGCAACCACAATTCAACAAAAGAAGAAAATTTCTGAAAATTTGGTTGTCTCCGAAATTGAAATAATTAAGCTTTTGTACGAAGGGGATAGAAATCTTGTAGAATTCATTTTCAACTATTTGCAACCGGACGATTTCGAAGTTGAAGAACATAGGCAATTAGCTTTTCTTATTTTTAACGCATTCAACGAGAACGAAGAAATTCAACTGAGCAAACAGATTGAAAAAATTGAAAGCCAATCGGTGCAAAGCTATCTTCTTGAAATTACTCTGGAAAAGCATAGGATTAGCAGCAGGTGGGAAAAAATGGATTCTTATTCCGAGAAAGATATCCTTTACAAAATTGCGGTTGATTCAATTAAAAGAATTAAAATAAATAAAATTGAGACACAAATTGCTTTGTGCAGGCAGAAACTCAAAGAGGTGAAGACACCTGATGAAGTTGCAGAAATCCTTGCAGAACAAAGGGATCTTGATCTAAATAAAAAACAGGTTGAATCTACTTTTAACATAAGCTTAAAGTTGAAGCAAAGTAGTTAGTGAAATTGTGCGCAATACTTAGATATATGAAAACAGTTTTGATAGGAAAAAATAATAATGATATTTAAAAAGGATGATGTAGTAGAGGTTTTTTTTGGATAACGTGTTTAATACTCTTTTCGATCTTAATTTGATTCTTGATAATAAATTTATAATTGAGAAAGCTGAATTTAGTGGTTCTAATCCGTTCAAGAACTCAGCAGGAGCAATAACAGGAGTAAAACTTTCAGGCTTAATCAGTAAAGAACAATTCAAAATAATAAAGGAAAGTTTAGGACAAAATAAGTACTGGAAAGGGTTTGTAAATTTTACATTTCCCTGGGGCGTGGAAGAAAAATCTTTTGCTTCATTTAAGAGTACGGATAAGAAAGAAATATATGCCGGGTTTGTTTTTTTCGATAATGAAGAAGGTATAAACGAAAAGAAAGAAAACGCTACCAGTTTTGATAAGCTTCTAACAAATTCAAATACGGTTTTCTCAACTATTATCAGCGGTGATAACCTAAAGAACATATTTTACTCCGATAGTATAAAATTAATTACAGGTTATTCTCAAAGCGAAATCCTTGCTTACGAGGGGGGAATCAAGTCAATCATTCATAATGAAGACTTACAGTATGTATTAAAAGTTTTGAATCGGGCATTGAACGATAACAAGATAAATAAAACATCGTTTACTTATAGAATTGTAAAAAAAGATAAATCAATAGCCTGGTTAAAGGAGATTATTTCATTTGAAAGGAATAATTACAGTGATGTAGTCAAGTTAGCAAGTCTTACATTCGATATTACGGAATATAAAACCC
>DAIRET010000203.1:0-4610 GCA_036795455.1 Ignavibacteriaceae bacterium | reverse complement strand
AAAAAACAGATAAATAAGTGATTGAACAAATTGGGCCAAATTTCCGCACCTCTTCATGAATTCGGTTTGCGAGGACACTGCAAATCCATGAAGAAGTAACGGAAACTATAAAGGAAAGGACATTATTTACTAAGAATTAATTTCTTCACATCTGAAAATTCACCCGCTTTTATCTGGTAAAAATAAATACCGCTTGAGAGTTTATGCTTCACTGCATCAAATTTCAAATTATAAACCCCTTCATCCTGAAGTTCATTATCAACAATAACGGTTATTTCTTTTCCCAGTATATCAAATACTCTTAAATCCACAACCGCTGCTACCGGAAGGTTGTAGTTTATATTTGTAACCGGGTTAAAAGGATTCGGATAATTTTGCGACAGTAAAAACCGTTGAGGAATTTCTTTATTGAAAACCACCGCAACCGCATCAGAATAGCTGCTTTCACCGTCTGTATCAATCTGCTTCAAACGATAATGAACTTCACCCATCGGTGGATTTTCATCAATAAAAGAATATGAATTGGTAAAAAAATTAGTTCCGCTTCCTTTTACAAATCCAATCTTTTCCCAACCTCTCCCATCCCGATCAATCGGGACACCATCTCCTTGGTAAGGAGAGGGACGGGGTGAAGTCCTTTCTACTTCAAACCCGTAATTATTCACCTCAGTTGCAGTTGTCCATTTTAAAACTGCACTTTGCCCTTTGCACTCTACACTAAATGAAGTTAATTCTACCGGTAAAGGATTGGCTGAAGTAGAACCAACACCAAATTCGGAAAACGTAGTAAGTCCTGTTCTATGAATAATAGGACAACTATTATTACCTGTACAGACAGAGTGTGTTCCTTCAACACTCCAATTGCTTCCGCTGTTAGAGCGTTTTAACAAATGTAATTCCGTATAATTGGAAACACCAGCAAAACCATCAGCGGTTAGATCCAAGTTGTAAGTTCCCCCGTTAAAATCATCGGCGGTTGTTAATGTCCAGTAACCGTCGCTGCCTATATTTTCAATTGTAGCGCCGTCGTCTGTAATTGGCAATCCAGTAGTCCCTGGATTTGAAGTTGCAAATGAAGCGGTTATTGTACCGCCGGATGACGGAGCGGTTGTAAAACTAATATTGGCGGAACGGTAATTTGACGCTGTACCAACGGGGAATAAAACATTCTCAACTGTTGAATTAGCGAACCAACGTTTGAAATTGCCAATAATTGTTCCGCTTGTTCTTTCAAGAGCGCCGAGAGTTGAAGTTCCCGTGCCTAATGTTATGGTGTTGCTTTCTGTATTTATGTTTCCATCCGTAAGGGTAAAAGTCCCGGCTATTGCAACATCGGAAGTGAGAGAAAGACTATTACTGTTATTAATCGTTAGATTATTTACTTGAGCCGGAAACCCATTGCCGGTTACCTGAGCGGTATTCCCGTTGTAAGTGTAATTAGCTCCGGTTGAAAATGTACGAGTACCGGTACTTTGAATGTTTCCGCTTGCATCTGAAGATGTTATTCCATCAGGGGATCCGATGATGAGAGTCGAACCCGAAGCATTTGTAAAACTACCACTGCCGGAAAAGATATTACTTCCGCAATTCAATGTTCCTTCATTATCAAATGTTGTAGCATTTGTAGAAAAATTTCTTCCGTTAGTTAATACAAAACTGCCACCGTTAATTGCAAAATTTGCGAGAGCATCGGCATCACTTGCATCAAGTATCTGTGCGGCAGCGCCGTCAAGAATAATATTGGCATTATTAGTAGTAATGTTTGCATTGTTGAATTTGAATGTGCCGGCAATGCTGTAAGTACCGCTGTTTAGTGTGTTGGATGAAAAATTATTAAAATTAGAATTCTCACCTGTAACAGAACAAATTGTGCCTTCATAAACTTGAAGTGTTCCAGTATTGTTAAGTATTGCGCGATTGCCAAATAATAAAGTGCCTATTTGAACTTGCAATGTACCGGTATTAGTTAGTGTTACTCTTTCTATTGTTGTTGTACCGCTGCCCGCCGATTTTTTAATTGTGCCTGCATTATTGATATTAAATGTGGGAGTGGGTCCTCCGCTCCAAGTACTTGAAAAGAGCCTGGCATCATTTTGAATATCAAAAGTACCGGTGCTTTGGTTCTCGATAAGTGCATCACTAACCCCAAAAACTTCACCGCTGCCGGAATAAATTAAAGTTCCACTATTGTATATTTTTCCGGCCCAAATTGTTTTTACTATAGATCCGCCTAAATTTAGCTGTACACCCTCCGGAATTATCAAAGTTCCATGTAATTCTCCGCCGGTCCAATTCATTGTTCCGTTTATAGTGGCTTTCCCCGGTCCGCCAATAGTGCCACTGCTGAATTCCAATGTTATTCCCGGGCCAAATGTTGTTCCGTTGGTTTCACCTTTTAAATTCGTGTTGTGGTTAACTATTTGAACAGTCCCGATCCCGTTTATTACTGATCCTTCTCCAAGATTTTGCTCACTATTTCCGTCCAATATTAAAGTAGTTCCTTCTGTTAAAGTGAAAGTGCCTGTATGTCCGGGACTTGAGTTTCCACAATTGATATTTAATATGCCGTTTTCGACTATTACTGTACCAGTATTTGTAAAAGTTAATTTTTCCAGAATTGCAGTTCCGCTTCCTGTTCTTTTCCTTAATGTTCCGGCATTATTAAATGTAAATCCGGCACTCCAAAAACCACTTTGGCTACTGCTATATATCTTGCCATCGGATTGAACATTAACAACGCCACTACTTTGATTATGAAATGCAGCCCCATTTACACCATGAAAATTTCCGGCACCGCTTGGAATTGTTATTGTTCCGCTGTTATAAATATCTCCATCGTGAAACCACTTTGTTTCAGAGCCATTTAGATACATAATTCCAGATGCACCAATATTAAAATTAGTGTTCGAAATACCATCGTAATCTGAATGATTTGAAAAACGGCTGTAATTCCAATTACAAGTACCGTTAATAACAACCTTTCCTGCACCATGAACAGATCCGCTAATGTTTAATGTTCCATTAACTACTATATCATTTTCACCGCTACCGTCATTTACTGTTATACTTGCGCCACTTGAAACAGTTAAACTGGCTCCGGCACTTATCCCAACCTGATCAATTGTAATATTGGTACCGCTTGAAAGAGTAATAGTATGTTCGGGAAGAATCGTAATAATTCCTGATGCTGATGTTGGAGTTTCCGTTGCTGCTACCCATTCACTTCCGTTATAATAATCCCATACAGCTAATGTTGTCCAGGGTCCGCTGCCTTTAGAACGATAATCGCCGGCAGTTTGAGGTATCATCTTATCGGTTAAAAGGATTGCAAAACAGATTATTAGAATAGCTTTTGTAAATGTTTTCATTTTTCACTCCTAAGTATGGAATTTCAGTTTACAAATAGTTTTCTGAAGTTTATTAAACATCATTTCAGATCAGGCTTAATAACCGATAAAAATCTCGTCTATAATTCTCTTGAAAAAAAGGGACTATCGAATAGAAAAGGGTTTTTCGGTTAATTTAAAATACAATTGTAAATAAATACACAGCTAATAAGTTAGTATTTCTTGTAAAAAACAAGCGAGTAGTGTTTCATTACCGGTAATGAAACAAGCGAATGTGATAAAGATTAGAGTTAGACTGCCGGATTATCCTTTTTTTGCTCTTTGAATTCCTTGGGAACAATTCCCTTAATTGATTTGAAAGCACGAATAAATGTAGACCGCGAATTAAAACCCGCCTTGTGAAATACTTCGTCAATCGAAATATTCCGTGTTTTTAGCAGGTTTGTTGCTTCCTCTATTCTAAATTCGTTGATAATCTGCGTAAAGTTTTTTTTATGTACTTCATTTAACACAATCGATAGTTTTTTTGATGCAATGTGCATTTTTTTTGAAAGGACATCAATTTTTAAGTTGGGATCAAGATAGATTTTTGTTTCATTCAGGTAATCCTCAAATAAGACTTTAATTCTCTCTTTTTCCTCATCAGGTAGATTGTAGTAGATGTGATGGGGAGAATTTTCGTCATAGTTTTCTTTTATTTTTTTTAACCTTAGTTGTATAAGGAAGTAGGAGTGATTTATTCCCATTAAACCTGTAAAAATCAACAGCGCCATTGCAAAAATCTGTCCGATTGTTAGGGAAATGGTTTTATTTAAATATGTTGACATTAAACCAATGGATACGTCATACAATAATGCCCCAAATATAAAAACCTTAATCCATAATGAAAGTTGATTCTTCTTACTGTACTGGGTGTCGATTTTTTTTGTTAACAGGTAAAAAAGAGTTATGAATACTAAAAACTGCGCGTAGTAAGAGATTATTATAAAGTGTTGAAATAATGAATAATACTTCAATCCCAGGCTGTTTTCGAAAACGTCCGCACGTATTAAAATGAGTTTTTCTGCATAATTCAAAGAGAAAAAGAAGACTGCGGTTACCAACAATACAATACCGGGTAAAATAAAATATTTCCCGGTACTTAAGTATTTCCTCTCCCTATTTTCAATTATTGTTTTAAAGTGAAGATAAAGCAATGGGTAGACAAGAAAAAAATTTGTAGTATAAAAGACATAAAGATATAGATTGATTTCCCATAAGCTT
>DAIRET010000028.1:0-21963 GCA_036795455.1 Ignavibacteriaceae bacterium | reverse complement strand
ACGATTGGAATGTTAGCCTTGTAGGACAACTCGGTACGGGACTTCCTTATACACCGCAGTTGTGGGATGAACAGGTTTACCTTCGTACAAATAGTGAAAGACGTCCTTCAACTGCAAGAGTAGACCTTCTTGCGGAGAAGATTTTCGATGTACTTGGTCATAAACTTAGTTTATTCTTGAAAGTATTCAACCTTTTCGACACATTAAATGAAAGAGTTGTTTATTTCGATACAGGCCGTTCTTCTTATACTTTAGAACTCGAAAGGGGAGGAGTAAAATCAGCAAGAGAATTATCCGAACGGGTTCCAGGCGTACATTCCCCTGAAGAATATTACCAGGTACCAAGTTATTACTACCCGCCGAGAGAAGTACGGCTCGGTTTCTCTTTTGAATTTTAATAAGGAGTCGATGATAAATTATGAAAATTAAAATGAATTTATTAACACTTTTATTTTTAGGTATAGCTGTCAGCACATCTCTTCTCGCTCAAAGTAAATCCGATTTACAAAGACAAAGGGAAATTGATGCTGTAAAAAGCTATGTTAATAGAGTTGCAAGCGGAAGTAAAACGCAAACAACACAACAACAGATAACTAAACCGGCTGATAATAATAATCCCGGCAGGTTATCAAAAACTACCGGGCATCAGGATAGAAAACATTACTTTATGAATGCAAACAGAGTGTCCACAGAAGTTTATAACTATGGCGCTATTGCACCCGGTTACGGTTTGCTTAGAGGCGTTAATAACGGTGTATGGCGGGGATTATCCTACATCTTCCAGTTCTGTCCGATTATTGCTGCAGCAGTACCCGATAATACGGATCCATCCAAAACTTTATACATAATTTCAGACGGTCTTTGGGATTATCCAACTTACAGCTTAAGAGAGGTTAATCCTACCGGTGATACATTATGGACATTCCAACCATTACCCGGTTATGACGATCCATCGCAGGATTTATTGGCTTCAAATCCGGCACCGGATAAAAATAATGATGGTAAACCAGACAGTTGGCCTGTTTCCTGGTATAACCCTACTTTAGGAAAATATGTGTGGCCCGGATATGTTGCACAGGATGCCACTAACGCAGACCTTGAAGTTTTCTGGGCGATGGACGACAGAGATAATAGAGAATTCAACTACTTCCCATTTGCCGGTGATATGATGAGAAGAGGTATAGGAGTTCAAATTGACGGACGTGGTTTGCAATGGAGCAATACCTTAGCCGAGAATACAATATTCTTTGTTTACTCGGTTTCAAACGTCAGTGAAAAATACCTCGATACTCTCATTTTCGGTATTTACGGAGATTGCGACGTGGGTGGCGGTTCGCCGGAAAATACTGATGATAACGGTTTGTTCATTCCTCCGTACGATGTACCGAATTATCCTTCGGTTGCGAATGTGCCGGTCTATTCAAGAAGTATGACGTATTTCTGGGATCCGGATGGTGTGGGAGATTACGGTCTCCCGGTAGGATATGTTGCATGTAAATATCTTGAAAGCCCTGGTAATCCTGATGACGGAATAGATAATGACGACGATGGAATGACTGACGAGAGCCAGGAAGACGGAATAGATAATGACGGCGACTGGAATCCTTTAACAGATGACGTTGGTATAGATGGTATTCCTAATACCGGCGATGAAGGCGAAGGAGATGGAGTTCCGACAAGAGGTAAAAAACTTGCAAGCGGTGCTTTAGACCCTCTTTTCCCCGGTGAGCCGAATTTTGAGTATACAGACCTTGATGAAGTTGATCAAATCGGATTAACCAGTTTTAACAGTTGGACATGGCCTCAGGATAGAGTATCGAATGATGAATCGATGTGGAACAGGCTTCGTCCTCAAAACTTCGGTGATATTCAGCAAGCTACAGATGTGGTTTTCGTTTTCGGGTCAGGTTCAACAACACTTGCAAAAGGTGAAACAAAAAGAATTTCAATGTCGCTTCTTTTCGGAGAAGACCTTGCAGATCTTTTAACAACTGCAGAAACAGTTCAGAGAATTTATAACTCAAACTATAAATTCTTCAGACCACCGGAAAAACCGCATGTTACAGCAGTACCCGGCGATAAAAAAGTTACACTTTACTGGGACGATGTTTCGGAAGAGAGTAATGACCCGTTGACCGGGAAAGATTTTGAGGGATATGTTATTTACAGAAGTACCGACCCTTCATTTGATGATATTCAAACAATTTCAGACGGAAGAGGCAATGCTTTCCTTTCGACACCGTTAAAGAGTGTTGATGGTACGGAATGCAAATGGGATCTCGACAACGGCTGGAAAGGTTACCACCCGGTTCCTTATATGGGTAGAGGAATCCAATATTATATGGGTGATGACAAGGGATTGGTTCACTCTTATGTAGATTCAAATAATGTAATCAACGGTCAAACTTATTACTATGCCGTAGTTGCATTTGATCATGGAGATTCAGTCGGTATTCCCCCTACCGAAACAACAAAGAAAATAACAACCGACCCGATAACGTCAATACTTGAGTTTGATGTTAATACAGTTGCGGTTACTGCCGGTCCTAGAGCAGGCGGATATGTTTATCCAGATGAATCTGCATTAAATGTTACTCAATCTGCGGGATTGGGCAACGGTGCAATCACATTGAAAATATTAAATGACCTTATTATACCGGATAAAATCGGTTATGAAATAGTTTTTAGTGATACGCTTTGGGAAGGAAATACACCGAACATTCAGAAAAACTATTCGGTACTGAAGGATTTAACAATAACCGATCAGGTTGATTTTGTTGATACTAATTTTTCAAAATTAACGTATCCCGGTATTGATAAAGCTCATCCGGTTGTCGTAAAAGACATGAATGGGCAGACTTATACCGAGTATTCCGATTATATAATTGAATACAACCGCGGTTTAATTAGGCGTACAGGAAGTACAGCAATGCAGCTCGGTAAAAAGTATAGTGTTGAATATAGGTATTACCCGATCTATCAAAGTACATTACTTAAATATGAAGATGGCAACCCGGTATTTGACGGTATCGAGTTAAAAATCAAAGACTATAATGCACTTATTATTGATACAATAAACACAAAATGGATTGAAGGAAAAAGTAATTATGGGTTTACAATTGCAGATGCAAGTTTAACCTATCCAAGGAAGAAGAGATATGCTGCTGATTATGAAATCCGTTTTTCATCAAGCAATATCGATTCTGCTTTTATGGGCAATCCATTAAAAGCTCAACCGGTTAATTATTCTGTTCATGATGTTACTTCGGGAGTACCTAAAAGAGTATGGACATACTTAAGAGAGAACACTCCATTCAATCAGAAACTTGATGTAGCTGAGGAAATAGTAATCTTCAATACGGGATTTGACGGAGTTTATCCTTCAACAAAAGATACTTTAACGTGGGGCATTAAATTATTGGCTCCAACCGATACGTCGGTTACACCCAAATTCCCTACAGATGGCGATATATTATATATCAGAACCGAGCGTCCTTTTAACAGGTACGACAGGTTTGCATTTACAAGTAAATCGGCACAATACAGTAACGAAGATGCAAAGTCGAAACTTGACAATGTATTTGTAGTTCCCAATCCTTATGTCGGTTACAATGTAATTGAGCCATCTAATAAATTGCCGGGAAGAACACGCGGAGAAAAAAGAATCTATTTCGAGAATCTACCGCCTAAATGTACAATTAGGATTTACACATTAAGCGGCGATTGGGTACAAACTCTTGAACATGATGCAAACTATGAGAATGGTCAGGAGTACTGGAACCTATTGAACTCCGATGGTTTTTCGGTGTCTTACGGAATCTATTTAGCACATATAGACGCCCCCGGAATCGGTGAAAAAATAGTAAAATTTGCTTTAATCAAGTAAATTCTCTTTTAATGAAACTATTTGAATGGAGTTAGAAATTACAATGAATAAAACTATAAAAATATTACTTATTACGCTGTTTGCCTGTTCCGGGTTATTTTCCCAGAACCTCAGCAAAAGCGGTACAACTGCAGGCCAGTTTCTGAAAATAAATGTCGGAACTAGAGCTATCGGTATGGGCGGTGCGTATACAGCGGCAGCCCAGGACCTTACTTCAATCTACTGGAACCCGGCTGGAATATCTCAAATCTATTCCAGGGAAGCGCATTTCAATCATATTGATTGGCTGATGGATGTCAATTATGATTATGCTGCTTTTGCAATGGGTTTGGAAGGTTTAGGTACTATCGGCGCATTTGCTTCGGTGTTATCAGTAGGAGACATGCTTGTAAGAACTGTAGAAAAACCTGAAGGAACCGGCGAGTATTTTAATGCCGGTGCATTACTTGTAGGACTTTCTTACGCCAGAAATCTTACAGATAATTTTGCTATCGGTTTTAATGTGAAATACATCCGCGAGCATATCTGGAATATGTCTGCTACCGGTTTCGGATTGGATATCGGAACTTTGTATAAAATCAATATTCTGAATGAATTCAGACTTGGAGCAAGTATCTCCAATTTTGGAACCAAGATGAAACTTGATGGAAGAGATGTTCTGAAGATAATGCAAGTCGGCGGTTCACAAGGGAACATGATCAATACTCAGCTTCAACTGGATGAATATGATCTTCCTCTAACATTCAGACTCGGTGTTGCTACCGACTTGTTGAAAGAAAAAGAACATAGATTTACTCTTGCTTTAGATGCAATTCATCCGAACGATAATACGGAAAGCATTAATTCGGGTGTTGAGTATGCATGGAACGATATTATTTTTGTTAGAGGAGGGTATAAATCACTCTTCGAGCGGAACGGAGAACAAGGTTTAACCTTTGGCTTCGGATTGAACTATCGTATTGTGGGCTCTGTTGCAGTTCAACTTGATTATGCTTACGAAGATTTCGGAAGACTGCAAAACGTTCAGTATTTGTCTGTCGGAGTCAGGTTCTAAGCAGTTGAATTATTCAACTTTAAGTTATTCGGGTTCCTTGCATAACAGAACCCGAATAACTATTTTATAATCCCTTTTTTAAGGGATTTATTTTTTATTCAAAGAGAATGGCAGTTTCAATCGATATTTTAATCAACTAAAATTAAAACACGGAGAATTTATGGATTTGAATCTCATTAAAAAACTTATACGGTTAATTGAAGGAAGCACACTGGCGGAAATTGAAATTGAAGAGGAGAATTTCAAAATTAAATTATCGAAAAAGTTCGATTCTCCGCATATTGTAAGCCATCATGCACCGTTAGCCCACGTTTCTCCGCCTACCGTATCTTCTCAAAGCGATGATATTGAAACAGTATCTTTAAAAGATAAACCGGAAGCGAAAGGGAAATATCACGAGATTAAATCACCTATTGTCGGAACATTTTATCGCTCCCCGGCTCCCGACGCAGATCCGTTTGTAAAAGTGGGTGATGTTATTTCTACCGGTACTGTTTTATGTATAGTTGAAGCTATGAAATTAATGAATGAAATAGAATCGGATGTTTCCGGTAAAATTGTAAAAATCCTTGTTGAAAACGGACAACCTGTAGAGTATAACCAACCTTTGTTCCATATAGAAGTAGCATAGCGAAGAGAGGATTTTTTGTTCAAAAAAATATTAATAGCCAACCGGGGTGAAATCGCATTACGGATAATCCGTACATGTAAAGAATTGGGAGTTAAAACAGTTGCAGTTTACTCCGAAACCGATAAAGATTCTCTGCACGTAACATTTGCAGATGAAGCCGTTTGTATAGGACCTTCGCAAAGCAAAGAAAGCTATTTGAAAATCCCATCAATAATATCTGCGGCACAAATTACAGGTGCGGATGCTATTCATCCGGGTTACGGGTTTCTTGCTGAAAATGCTTCATTTTCTGAAATCTGTTCCGAATCAAAAATAAAATTTATCGGTCCCTCGCCTGCAATGATTAATTTAATGGGAGATAAATCGAAAGCAAAAGAGACAATGAAGAATAATAACGTTCCCGTTATACCGGGAAGCGACGGCGTTATATCTTCATTAAACGAAGCGAAAGCCCTTATTGCAGAAACCGGTTTACCTGTAATTATAAAAGCATCTGCAGGCGGCGGTGGTAAAGGAATGCGGATTGTTGCGGATATAAAAGATTTGGAATCCGCTTTTCAAACTGCAAAAACCGAGGCACAGGCAGCGTTTGGTAACGATGATGTTTATATCGAAAAATATCTCGAAAACCCGCGTCATATTGAATTTCAAATTATGGGAGACCAATTCGGGAATGTTTATCATTATGGAGAACGAGATTGCTCGGTTCAAAGAAGGCATCAAAAATTAATTGAAGAAGCACCGTCCCCGATAATTGACGATGCTTTACGGATGAAAATGGGTGAAGCAGCGGTTCTCGGTGCTAAATCGGTGAATTATGAAGGTGCCGGTACTATTGAGTTCCTGGTTGATAGGCATAAGAATTTTTACTTTATGGAAATGAATACAAGAATTCAAGTTGAACACCCGGTAACTGAAGCTGTTTATGATGTTGATCTTGTAAGGCAGCAGATACTTGTGGCTGCCGGTGAGAAGATAGAAACTTTACCGCATGAACCGAAAGGTCATAGTATCGAATTCAGAATAAATGCAGAAGATTGGGAAAAAGGTTTTAGACCTTCTCCCGGTAAAATAGAATCTTTAAATTTTCCCGGTGGATTCGGAATCAGGATTGATTCACATATTTATCAGTCATACTCAATCCCGCCTTATTATGATTCTCTTATTGCAAAATTAATAGTTTGGGGAAAAGACAGGGAACGTGCTATCAGCAGGGCAAAACGTGCTTTGGAAGAATTTGTTGTTGAAGGGATACAAACTACAATCCCTTTTCACCTTAAGGTATTGGAGAGCGAGCAATTTAAAAGCGGAAATTTCGATACATCATTTTTAGATAAATTTTTACAAGAATTAAATACTAACAAACAAACCTAATTTTTACGGAGGATAATTATGAATATTCCAGCTAATTTGAAATATACTAAAGACCATGAATGGATTTTAATTGAAGGTAATACGGGTACAATCGGCATTACAGAATATGCACAAAGTGAATTGGGAGATGTTGTCTTTATAGATATTGATCCTTCACTTTCCGAGATTACAATCGGTGAAAACTGCGGCTCCATTGAAGCTGTAAAAACAGTAAGCGAAATTTACGCTCCTTGTTCGGGTAAAGTTATCGAGATTAACCCTAAATTAAAAGATACACCTGAAATTGTTAATCAAGACCCTTACGGTGAAGGATGGATGTTAAAAGTTGAAGTTTCCGATTTAAGCCAGGTTGACGCTCTACTTGATGCCGACGCTTATAAACAGTTAATCGGACAATAGTATTTCAGTTTACAAACCGTTTGTAATTAAGCGGTTTGTAAATTTTATTTCGTAACAAATCAATTTCTAACTGATACCATATATTTTTTTTAGATGAAAACAGAAGAAACAATTTTAATCATCGATTTCGGCTCGCAGTATACACAATTGATTGCAAGAAGAATCCGGGAGAACAATGTATACTCGGAAATCTATCCGCATACAATAGCACCGGACAATATTAAAAAGATTAATCCGAAAGGAATAATTTTTTCCGGCGGACCGATGAGTGTTTACGATACTGACGCACCTGAAATAGATAATGAAATACTGACTCTTGGTATCCCTATTTTAGGTATTTGCTATGGTTTACAATACATTTCACTGGTTTTGGGTGGGGTAGTAGAAAAAGCATTAGACCGCGAATACGGTAAAGCAATTCTTCAAATCCAGGATGAAGATGTATTGTTCAAATCGGTTTCCAAAACTTCTGTTGCATGGATGAGCCACGGCGACTTCGTTAAAGCTCCGCCTGCGGGATATAAAGTAACCGCCACTTCGCATCATTCCCCTGTTTGTGCGATTGGAAATCCGGAAAAGAAAATTTACGGCGTTCAGTTTCACCCTGAAGTTGTTCACACAGAGGAAGGGAATAAAATTCTCTCAAACTTTATCTTTAATGTTTGTGATTGTAAGGGGTTGTGGACTCCGCATAACTTTATAGAAAAAAGTATAGAAGAGATTTCGAGTGTTGCAGGGAATGATAAAGTTATTTGTGCTCTTAGCGGAGGTGTTGATTCAACAGTTGCTGCCGTGCTTGTTCATAAAGCAATTAAAGATAATCTTTTCTGTATCCATATTGACAACGGGTTGATGCGGAAAGATGAAAGCAGTAAAATTATCGAATTGTTTAAAAAGAAACTCCATTTACCTCTTTTATTTGTAGATGCTTCAGATTTATTTCTTACGCGCTTAGCCGGGGTTTCGGAACCGGAAGTAAAAAGAAAAATAATTGGCAACACTTTTATTGAAGTATTTGAAGAAGAAGCGAAAAAAATAGAAGGGGCTAAATATCTTGTCCAGGGAACGCTATATCCTGATGTAATAGAGTCGGTTTCTGTAAAAGGGAAATCCGCAACAATTAAAACACATCATAATGTAGGCGGGCTGCCGGAAAAGATGAATCTGAAATTAATTGAACCTTTTAGAGAATTATTTAAAGATGAGGTACGCGCTGCTGGCAGGGAACTCGCTATTGACGATGAATTCTTAATGCGTCATCCTTTCCCGGGTCCGGGACTTGCAGTAAGAGTTGTCGGAGAGATAACACGCAGTAATCTTGATGTTTTACGCGAAGCTGATGAGATTTTCATTACGGAGATAAAAAAAGCAAATATTTATAATGAAATATGGCAGGCGTTTACCGTACTATTACCGGTTCAATCGGTAGGAGTAATGGGAGATGCACGAACTTATGAAAACGTTCTTGTACTTCGTGCAGTTACTTCAACCGACGGAATGACAGCAGACTGGTTCCGGTTCGAGCATGAATTTATTGCTAACGTATCGAATTTGATAATTAATAAAGTTAAGGGGATAAACCGTGTTGTATACGATATAAGTTCAAAACCGCCATCAACGATTGAATGGGAATGAAAAGCAGCAACGAAAATATTGCTTTAAAATACAGGTTCCAGGATGCAGCGAACCTGGAGTCGCAAGGGAAACTATTACACGCACTCCAGATTTTTTATGCAATCTATAATGAGAATCCGGAGTATACCGAAGCTGCATTTAAGATTATCGGAATTTATGAAAAGTTAAACAATATTCCGGCGGCACAAAACCTTGTAAATACACTTCTTGAAGATTACCCGGAAGAAAAGAAAATACGGCTGTTCAGCGGGCAGTTTTATTTTAGAAATTCAAAGTGGAATGAAACTATAGAGGTTCTATCGTTTTTCTTACCTGAAGAAGAGCCGATAACTTCGTTCTTTATCGGGTATTCCCATTATATGCTGCAAGAATACGAGTATGCGAAAATAAGTTTCCTTAATTTTCTTGCAAACGATAAAAGTTCCGAGTTTTTCCCGGACGCATATATCTATCTTGCAAAACTTGATATTCATATGGGAGATTTCAGAACCGCATTGGATTACTTAAAAAAGGCGGAATCGTTTTATACTAATTTTTATGAACTTCATCTTCTTTTTGCTATTACTTATTTCTTCCTCGGTATGGAAACCCACTCTATAAAGTCAATTGAAAAATCACTTAAACTAAATGTGAATGATACATCCGTAATAGAATGGGCAGGGAAAATCTATTTGAAAGCAGGCAACTATAAATTAGCTGAAGGTTTTTTAAGAAAATTTATTTCGGAGACAGAACAACCCTCCCCGGAAACTTATTCAAACCTTGCAGTAGCTTGTTTGAATACAAACAAAATTACTGATGCAAGAACATACTTTAATATTGCAATTCATTTAGACCCCGATAACAGGCTGGCAAAAGAAGCGTTGAAGAATTTGGATCAACTAAATCAAACTTAGAGTAAATATGAAAATGAAAACATTATCGATTTCTGTTATTATATTTTTTTCATTTGTAAACCAATTTGTATTTACACAAACCGATGATGAATTCAGACAAGCAGTATCCTTTTTTGAATCGGGGAAGTATGAAGATGCTCTAATTCTATTCGACAGTGTAATTCAAAACGGAAAGAGCAGCAATCAGTCTTATGCGGAAGTTTTAAAAGGAAAAACGCTGCTTAAAATGGAACATCATAGGCTGGCAGAACAATTTATTCAAAACTTCATTTCACAGAATAAAAAGAGTGAATACATAGTAGAGGCAAAAATTGACCTTGCCGAAGCTCAGCTTAAACTTGAAAAATATGATGAATGCCTTAAAACTCTTTTAGAAATTCTTAACTTAACCACTGCCCCAAATGATATTCAACTGATTAAAGCAAATTGTGAAAATTTGATTTTTGATAATTTCGATTTAAGCAGCCTTCAAAGTATTATATCCGGTTATTCAGACGATAAGGTTTTCCCGTTCCTCACCCTCGTTTACGGTAAATTATTATTAAAAAATGGTAGTAATATTGAAGCAAAGAAACAGTTTTTCACGATTATTCAAAACTATCCGGATTCGGATGAATACCAACCGGCTTTGGATTACCTTGAACAGAGAGCAAGTACGCCGGAATCTCAACCGCATTCATCATCCGATATGCTGGTTGCAGTTCTCCTTCCTCTTAATTTAAGTGCTGGAAGTAATTCGCATGTTTCAATGGAGGTATTGGAGGGAATTAAATACGCAGCGGATGAGTTCAACACCCTTTCAAATTCCCGTATAGGACTTGTAATCCGCGATACAAGAACAAAAAAAGAAGAAATAGAAAAAATCTTTGCTGAGATAGGAAATAATTCGGCAGTAAAAGCGGTTATCGGTCCACTGTATAGTGAAGAAACGGATTTTACGTGCGACATTTTTTCAGGGTTGGATATCCCGATAATATCACCGACAGCAACCGACGATCATTTAACAAAGAAATACAACAACGTATTTCAAGCAAATCCTTCTTTCGAGATGCGGGGGAAAATAATGGCTCAGTATATCTACTTTGTAGAAAATAAGAAGAACATTGCAATACTCTATTCAGAAGAAGGGTATTCAAACAATCTTGCACAAGCATTTTTGACAGAGTTTGAAAAATTAGGCGGTAACATAGTTACTACGCAGCAATACTCGGTAAATTCTACAAAACTTTCTGAACCGATAAAAAATATCAAAAAACTTATAAACGGAATAGACGGGTTGTACATCCCTATATCGGATAGCAAAATTGCATCACTACTTCTATCAAATTTATTTCTTAACGGTATTGATGTAAATCTGTATGGCAATCAAGACTGGTTTACAGCTACCGGTTTTGAAAGCTCTTCAAGTTTAAGCAACAAACTAACGTTTACATCCGATTACTTTTTTGATTATAAAAACAGCGAGTTTTTGGAATTCGGTAAAAGCTATTTTGATAAAACAGGGTTTGAAACAAGCCGGAATGTATTCTATGGTTATGATGCTGCCAAGTTATTGTTCAATTATCTTTCTTCATCCTCCAATGCAGCTTCATTCAGAGAGCTTATGATGAATTCAAATAATACATTTGAAGGATTTCACAACAACATCAACTTCGGCGAAGAAAGAATCAATAGGTGGTTAAATATAGTTCGTTTTAAAAACGGTGTTTTTGAATTGGTAGATAAGTTTCTTTACGAGTATTAAACGGAGGGAGTATCAACTTAGTAAAAGAATTGCCGTTAGATGACAGACCACGCGAAAAACTGATTTTACGCGGTGCTCAAAGTCTATCCGATGCTGAGCTAATAGCAATATTACTCCGTACAGGTAAAAAGGGGATGAACGTTATTGAAGTTGCCCGCTCATTATTAAAAAAACATGGTAATATTGCATACCTTGCTTCCAGGTCGCTGCAGGTTCTGAAGCAAACGGAAGGAATCGGCAAAGATAAAGCCGCAACTTTGATTGCTGCTTTTGAATTAAGTAAAAGGATAGGATTTTATGAAAAGACCTTTTACGATAAAAGAATTACATCTCCCGAAGAGGTGGCAGAAGTTTTTATTCCTTTACTAAGAAATGAACTTAAAGAAAAATTTTTTGTTATTTGTTTAAATACTGCCAATAAGATCATCAAATACGAAATGATCTCGGAAGGGAATCTTGACTCGAGTGTTGTACATCCAAGGGAAGTATATAAAGTAGCGATAGAGAATAATTCCAAAAGTATTATTCTTTTACATAATCATCCCAGCGGTAATGCAGAACCGAGCAATGAAGATTTGGCAATAACAAAAAAGATTTCGGAAGCCGGAAAAATTTTGGAAATACCTGTTTTTGATCACATAATAATTGCAGAAAATAATTATGTGAGTTTTATAGAGAAGCGTTTGCTATAATTTATTTTATTGAAGAAAAGGAAAAATTCTTTATTTTTACTAATAAAACTGGGAATAATTGACTGGTACAAAGTTTGATTATAGGTTTTTTTGAAAATTAAAGGGGGTAAATGTAAAAAAAAGTGATTTTTTTCACGAATTTTCTTGAAAAACCAATAAAATTAACTTAAATTTGAATCACTTTTATAATTAATCACAAACTCAACGGAGGATGAAATATGAAGTTAAAAGGAATCGTTTTAGCAGCCTCTTTCGCATTTGCAACTATCGGTTTTATTGGTTGCGGCGGAGGAGTTTCAGAAGAACAACTAGCCCAGCTGGATGCTCTAAAAAAAGAAGTTAGCTCTCTTGAAAAAGAAGCTAATACCCTCAAGGAGGAAAGAAGTAAACTTGAAAGGGAAATAGCCGAAAAGAACAAAAAGCTTGAAGAATGTGCTAAGTTAAAGCAAGAAACTAAAGCTAATTTAGAAAAACTACCTAAATAATTCGGAGGAAATTTATGAAATCATTAAAATTTTTATCGATCGTTTTCACGCTTTTATTTGCGTTCTCACTAACCTCTTTTGCACAGCAGGAGATGACCGAGGAAGAATGGCAGAATGAAATGAATCGTTTGAAAACAAAAAAGGAAAGCCTTGCTAAAGAAATTTCCGTTCTTCAAACCGATGTCAACGAGTTAAAAACCAATCTTTCTGCACTTCAGTCTTATGAAGATTGTATTAAAGACCTTTATCAAATGGTTGGAGCTTCTAAAGCCGACATTGATAACTTCAGAAATGCAGTTAACGAACTTGAAGGAAAAATCAGAAGAAAAGAAGGTCCTAAAGCTGATAGACAAAAAGACCTTGATGCTTTAAAGAAAAACCCGATTAGCGCTCTCCCTGAATTTAATAACAAAGTTCATGTTGTTATGCAGAAAATGCTTGACGAATGGGTAGACGCTCCTCAAGATATTTCTTATACAGTTGTAAAAGGTGATCACCTTTGGGGTATTGCCCGCAAAAAAGAACACTATGGAAACGGTTTTGCTTGGCCTAAAATCTACAATGCAAACCGCGACCAGATTAAAAACCCGGATTTAATTTATCCGAAACAAGTGTTCAAGGTTCCACCATTGACACCTGAAGAAAAAGAAAAATATGACAGACTTAGAAAAAATTATAAACCTGCTCCAACTCAATAATTTTTCTAAAGTATTTGCAAATTTTCATCTTAAAAAGCCCTTGTCCTTAAGGAGAAGGGCTTTTTCTATTTATTAGGAATTTATTTTATGCCCGAAGCTATTAGAAGACTTACTCTCGATAATGTTGATTTACTTTCCCTTTTGGGTTACAACGACTCTAATCTAAAACTAATTGAAAATCGGTTCAATACGACAGTTACAGTTCGAGGTGAAAACGTTGTAATCAAAGGAGTAGAAGAAGAAGTTGAAATTGTTGAAAAGATTTTCAAAGAAATGGTCTTCGTTCTTAATACAAAAGGCAAACTAAAGGAGTCCGATGTTAATACAATTTTAGACCTTACAACCCGGGGGAAAGAAATTATCAACGGGCAGGAGTTTGATAAAATTCTTCTTTACACGAAGAATGATGCAATAAAAGCAAAAACAAACGGTCAAATGAATTTCATACAAGTCGCAGCAAAGAATGATATTTGTTTTGCAATCGGACCGGCAGGAACCGGGAAGACATACATTGCAGTAGCTATTGCCGTTGCAGCACTTAAAAAGGCGGTTGTGAATAGAATTGTTCTTGCTCGTCCAGCTGTCGAAGCAGGAGAAAGTCTCGGCTTTTTACCGGGGGACTTTCGTGAGAAAATTGATCCGTATTTACGTCCCCTTTACGATGCGCTCGATGACATGATGCCTTCGGAAAAATTAAAAAGCTATATTGAGAAAAGAGTAATAGAAATTGTACCGCTTGCTTACATGCGTGGAAGAACACTAAACAATTCTTTTGTTATACTTGACGAAGCACAAAACTCAACAGATCTGCAAATGAAAATGTTTTTAACCAGGCTCGGCGCAAATAGTAAAGCAATTATAACCGGGGACATTACGCAAATCGATCTTCCTCCCAAAACAGCAAGCGGACTGATAAAAGCACGCGATATCTTAAAGGGAATTCAAGGTGTCGGCTTTGTTTATCTTGATAAATCGGATGTAGTCCGGCACAAACTTGTTAAAGACATCATTGATGCTTACGAAAAATCATATATCTTGAAGAATGACTCAAACGGTACGAAAAGCTCATATTCTCAAGTGTAAGCTTTATGTGTGATTATCAATTTTCGTTTTTAATTTCCAATGTTTTACTTTTCTCCCAGTAAAACTCCATTTCTTCTAGATTTGAATCAGTAATTTTTTTATTTATCTCTGCAAGGCTTTTTTCAATAAATGCAAATCGGTCTTCAAACTTTTTGTTTGCCCGTCTTAATGCATCTTCAGGATTGATTTTCATAAATCTTGCGTAATTTGTTAATGCAAAAAGAAGGTCTCCCAATTCTTCTTCTACCCTCACTGAATTCGATGACTGATCCGCTTCTTCAAGTTCTGCTATTTCTTCAGTAACTTTATTCCAAACATCGTCCTTCTTGCTCCATTCAAAACCAACTTTAGCTGCTTTTTCCTGAAGCCGGTATGCTCTGTAAAGCGATGGCAGATTCAAGGGAACACCTTCTAAAACTGATTTTCTCCCTTCGGTAAGTTTTATTGTTTCCCAGTTCTTTTTTACTTCATCGGCACCATGAACAATTGTTTCCCCGAAGACGTGTGGGTGTCTTCTTATCAATTTTTCGGTAATAGACTTGATTACATCTTCCAGTTCAAAACGATTACTTTCTGATGCAATAACAGAGTGAAAAACAACATGAAGCAGTAAATCACCCAATTCCTTTTTTAGTTCGTTATAGTCTTTATTGTCTATTGCTTCGACAACTTCGTATGCTTCTTCAATAGTAGCTGCTTTAATCGAATCGTTTGTTTGCTCATGGTCCCACGGGCATTCTTTTCTCAATCTTTTTACAATAGCAACAAATTCATTAAATTTAGATTCAAGCATTAAGAATTTCCTTACTTGTCTTGTTTTAATATTAATAATCTTTCACTGTTAAAATAGTGAAAATACATATAGAATTAAAAGGAGTAATAAAATGATAGAAGAAAAAATTGTCGAACTTGGTTATACTTTGCCTGTGGTTGCAAAACCTTTAGCAGCTTATGTTCCCGCAGTTAAAGTAGGTGATTATATATTTACCTCCGGGCAGGTTCCATTGGTTGATGGAAAGATTGTTTATACAGGTAAAGTCGGTGGAGAAGTATCCGAAGAAGACGGAATAAAAGCAGCCGAAATCTGTGCTCTTAATTGTCTTGCTGCAGTAAAATCAATGTTGAATTCACTTGATGAAGTTGAAAAAGTAGTTAAGGTAACAGTATTTGTAAACAGTGTAAATGATTTCGTAAATCAACCCGAAGTTGCTAACGGTGCATCGGAATTAATCGGGAAGATATTCGGCGAAGCCGGTAAACATGCCCGCAGTGCAGTTGGAGTGAACGTACTGCCGCGTAATGCTTCGGTCGAAATTGAAATGATTGTTAAAGTAAAGTAATATTTATGACCCCGGCAGCAAATAAAAATAGAATCATTTTTCTTGATCTTATTAGAGCTTTTGCTGTGTTGAATATGGTTCAAGGACACACGGTTGATGTTTTATTAGCCGATGAATACCGAACAATGGATAGCTGGCTCTATTCATTATGGTTGACGAATAGGGGATTAACTGCCCCAATATTTTTGTTTACTGCTGGAACGGTTTTTACATACTTGCTTCGTTTACAAAAAGTGCCGTTTAGCGAAAATCCCCGCATTAAAAGAGGTATTAAAAGGGGTGTCTTATTGATAGTGATTGGTTATTTGTTGCGTTACCCGACTCCTAAAATAATATTTTTCGATGGGGTAACCGAAGTGCAATGGAAAATTTTTTTTACTGTTGATGTTCTGCATCTTATAGGATTCGGATTACTTTTTATTCTATTACTTGCTTACATTTCGGAAAAAATTAAATACAAAGATGGATTGGTTTATACGATTGCAACACTAGGGGTATTTATTGCATATTACTTTACAGAAAAGGTCAATTGGGTTGAATTATTTCATCCTTTTATTGCCGGGTATTTTTATAAAGGGACGGGATCATATTTCCCGTTTTTCCCTTTTCTTGTTTTTCTTTTTGCTGGTGCTGTTCTCGGAAGTTATCTTGCCCGAAACCCAACTGTATTCAAGAATATGAAATTTTCCGTTGCATTACTGATAGCAGGAATTGTGATGATAATTTTAACATATGTATTAGACTATATTGAAATTCAATATCTCGGTAAAAGCTATTTCTGGACAAGTAGTCCCAACTTAGTTCTATTTCGTTTAGGGATTGTACTAATTCTGAATTCATTTTTTGCTTTTACTGCATCATATCTTGATACTATTCCCAGGATACTTATCTTATTGGGGAGAAACACGCTGCTGATATATGTCGTTCATTTGATGATTCTTTACGGAAGTGTTTGGAACCGTGGTTTAGCTTCAATTGCCAATAGAGCATTTGACCCTTATTTAACGGTTCTTTCGGCTGCCGGAATGATTTCTTTAATGGTTCTTTTAGTATATTTGATCTACCTATTTAATGTTAAAAACAAAGCTTTAGTTACATAGTTATATGAGTATCAGAAAATCTGCCGCTACAGTTCCACAGGTTGTTGAAGAAGAAAAACAGTTTGAATCTTCAATTAGACCATCGAAGTTTTCGGAGTTTACCGGGCAATCCAAGATTACGGACAATTTAAAAGTATTTATTTCAGCAGCTCTAAAAAGAGGTGAAGCGTTAGACCATGTACTTTTAACCGGTCCCCCCGGATTAGGAAAAACAACTCTCGCAAATATCATATCAAATGAACTTGGTGTCAAAATAAAATCAACGTCCGGACCTGTACTTGAAAAACCGGGTGATCTTGCAGGGTTATTAACCAACCTTGAAGAGAAAGCAGTTCTGTTTATCGATGAAATTCATAGACTTAGTCCCGTTGTGGAAGAGTTCCTCTATTCTGCGATGGAAGATTTTAAACTCGACATAATGATTGACAGCGGACCTAATGCACGCTCTGTTCAAATTAAACTGCCGCGGTATACTCTTATAGGTGCAACCACACGTGCTGGAATGCTAACTTCTCCCTTAAGAGATCGTTTCGGAATTAAATCCCGCCTTGATTATTATGACCCGAAACTAATTGATAAAATATTAATCAGATCGGCAAAAATATTAGACATTAAAGTTGATACAAATGCATCGCTTGAAATTGCAAAACGTTCACGGGGAACTCCGAGAATCGCCAATAGATTGCTCAGAAGGACACGTGACTTTGCAGATTTTGAGGATAAAAAAATAATTGATATAGAAATTGCAAAGAAAGCTCTTTCTGCGCTTGAAGTGGACGAAATGGGTTTGGACGAAATGGATAAAGATATTCTCCTTACGATTATCGAGAAGTTTTCCGGTGGTCCTGTTGGTCTTAATTCACTTGCAGTTGCAGTGAACGAAGACCCCGGTACAATCGAAGAAGTGTATGAGCCGTATCTAATTCAACAAGGACTTCTACACAGAACACCGAGGGGAAGAGAAGCTACGGAGCTTGCATATAACAAGTTCGGTAAATTAAAAAAGAGTAATCAGAATTCTTTATTTGAGTGAGAAGAATGGTACAAATTAATAATATAAAAATTGGTGATGGGCTTCCTTTTGTTTTAATAGCCGGTCCTTGTGTTGTAGAAAACGAAGAAATTACATATAACACAGCATCGGAATTGAAAAGTATAACAGATGAATTGAACATTCCCTTCATATTCAAATCAAGTTATAAAAAAGCAAATAGGACAAGTATAAACTCTTTTACAGGGCTTGGAGACAAACAAGCATTGGAAATATTAAGCAGTATCGGGAAGTCTCTCGGGGTTTCGGTTTTAACAGATGTTCATTCTGAAGCAGAAACAGAAATGGCTGCTGCTTATGTAGATGTTTTACAAATACCTGCATTTCTTTGCAGGCAAACGGAACTATTGATTGCCGCCGGCAAAACAGGTAAAGCCGTAAATATTAAAAAAGGGCAGTTCCTTGCTCCCGAAGATATGAAGTTCCCGGCAGATAAGGTTGCATCAACGGGTAATAGCAAAATCCTTTTGACTGAAAGAGGAACGAGTTTCGGTTATCACAATCTTGTTGTTGATATGCGCTCCTTGTTGATAATGAAAGATATAGGTTACCCGGTTGTTATGGATGCAACGCACTCGGTTCAAGTACCGGGGAAGGGAAATATAACCGGTGGTGAACCGCGGTTTATTTTTCCGCTTGCAAAAGCAGCAGTTTCAGTTGGAATTGACGCTCTGTTTCTTGAAGTACATCCCGAACCGGAAAAAGCATTGAGTGATGCTGCAAGCCAGTTGAGACTTTCAAATGTAAAAAATATGTTGATTGAATTGAAAAAAATAGATTCAATTGTAAAAGCTGAATGAGGAATGAGTTGAGCGAAGAAAGAATTATTTCTAAAGGGAAGCAGGTAATTGAGATCGAGTCAGTTGCCGTTAAAAATCTTCTTAAAAGTATAAATGAAAAATTTGTTAAAGCTGTTAAAGTAATCGGCGACTGTAAAGGAAGAGTTGTACTTACCGGGATGGGAAAATCCGGTTTGATAGCAAGAAAAATTGTAGCCACATTGAATTCAACAGGAACTGCTGCAATTTACCTCCATCCTACGGATGCCTTGCACGGTGATCTTGGGATGGTTAGAAGTGATGATGTTGTAATGCTGCTTTCGAAGAGCGGTTCAACGGAAGAAATAGTAAATTTAATTCCATTAATTAAACGGTTGAAAGTTACGATTATTAGTATAACTGCAAATGAACTGTCGAAAATAAGCCGCGAATCGGATATTTCCCTTGTAATGGATATTAAAGAAGAAGCATGTCCATTAGACCTGGCTCCTACTTCTTCTACTACGGCAATGCTTGCTTTAGGTGATGCTATTGCTGTCTGCTTACTTGAAATACACGGATTTACTGCAGAGGATTTTGCATTACTTCATCCCGGGGGTAGCCTCGGCAAACGCCTTTCGTTAAAAATAAATGAGATAATGTATAAAGGAGAACAGATACCACTCGTTCACCAATCAACTTCGTTAAAAGATACTATTATCGAAATTACATCCAAAAGACTTGGGGTAACCGGAGTTGTTAATGAGAAGGGAGTCTTAACAGGTATAATTACGGACGGTGATTTAAGAAGGCTTCTTGAAAAAACTCTTGATATTAAAGAATTAACTGCTCTTGACGTAATGTCATCAAACCCGAAAACAATAAGACCGGATATTCTTGCTTCATTTGCATTACAACAAATGGAGAAGTTTAAAATTACTTCGTTAATTGTAACGGATGAAAAGAAAATCCCGGTTGGTATACTTCATCTTCACGACCTTGTGAATTTAGGATTACAACGCAGATGAAATACCCGGTTTTAATAATACTCCTCCTCTTTATTGCCGGGTGCGGCAGCGAAAAAGTTAAACCTAAAATTGATACTTCGTTAAAAGTGGAAGAACTACCTGCACAGGAAAGCTGGGATTCAAATATTATTTTTACCGATTCCGGAAGAACACAGGCTGTTATGTGGGTGGGTCATTTGAGAATGTTTACCCAGGCTCAGGAAACATTAATTGACAGCAATTTAAAGGTAGATTTCTATAACCCGCAGCAAATAAAAACCACTACTTTAACTTCGAGACGGGGAAGAGTAGATGACAAAACAAAAAATCTTTATGCAATCGAAAATGTAGTTGCAGTAAACGACAGCGGCATTACTCTCGAAACCGAGGAGTTAATGTGGAGGAACTCGGATAGCAGAATTGTTTCGGATAAATTTGTTACAATTAATACTCCGACTGAAAAAATTCAGGGTTACGGTTTTGAATCGGATCAACACCTGAAAAACTATATTATTTACAAAGTTACATACGTTACAAACCAGGATTCGCTTTGAAAAGATTGACGCTGATATTTTTATTCTTTTTAATCCAGGTAAGTTTTCCGCAGGAATCCGATAAAATGATTACCGTAATCGGTAAGGAATTAAAAGGACACTTTGAGAACAACGAATCAATCCGCGAAGTAATAGGGGATGTTGTATTAACGCAGGGAAATGTAGTGATAACCTGCGACACCGCAATTCAGTTTATATCAAGAAACAGCGCCCATCTAATCGGAAATGTTATTGTTACACAGGATACTTTAACAATTTATACGGATGAAGGTTTCTATTTCGGAAATGAAAGACGTGCTTATTCCGATAAAGGTGTAAAGCTGGATGATAAAAAAGTTATTTTAACTGCCCGTAAAGGAGAGTACTTCTTTAATGAAAATTTAGCGGATTTTCATTATGATGTAAAACTATATGATACTGTTTCAACTTTGACATCGGATAGACTACTTTATTATCGGGAGATTGATAAAGCGATTGCAACCGGTACTGTAAAAATTGTTGATGTTGAAAATACAATTAATTCCGACAGCCTGGAGCATTACCGCGATAGCCAGATAACATTCGGATTTGGTAATGTGATAATACGAAGTTTCACAAATAATACTTCAATATACGGAGATCATATTGAAGACTACAGGGTGAAAAATTACAGTTTAGTCGATGAAAATCCATTACTCATCCAGATTGATTCATCATACAGGCAAAATAAAAAAGAAGAAATTGATTCATTATCTTTTACGGACACAACAATAAGCAGTACAGCTTTCATTCCCGATTCACTGTTTGAAGATTCAACACTTGTAATCGATACGTTGATAATTAAAGCGGGTATACTTGAAGCTTATAGAGACACGAGTAACTTCTTTATTGCCAAAGATTCGGTTAAAATGGTAAGAGGCGAATTCGCTTCGAGAAACGATTACACTATTTTTTACAGGGATGAAGAAAAGATAATTACATTTAAAGTTGATGATGAAGCAAAACCGCCGGTTCTTTGGTATGAGAATTCGCAGCTTACCGGGGATTCACTTACTATTTATCTTCAAGATAGAAAAATAGAACGGGTAGACGTGAATAGAAATGCTGCAATCGGCTCCCAAAATGAATTGTATAAAGATAGATGGGATCAAGTTTCCGGTATGGATGTTAATCTCTACTTCGGTGAAGACGGTCTTGAAAAAACTGAAGTATTTGAGAATGTATTAAGCATCTATTTTATGTACGAAGAAGATGATCCGAATGGATTGATTAAAGCAAGTTCCAAAGATGCGGTAATAGAATTTGAAGAAAAGAAGGTTGCTAATGTTAGATTGTACGGCAATCCTAATAGCGAGTATCACCCTGAAAACCTTGTATCCGGTAAAGAAAGAGAATTTGTCCTACCGAAGTTTGTTATTTATTTAGACAGACCTGTAAAAGAAGAAATTCTGAATCATTACTTTAGTAAAGATGAAACCGAACCTGAACAAAGTTCTATCGAAGAAAGTGAAATAATAGAATGACAAATGAAGAAAAAAAAACCTCTACTCTTAGTTGCAGCGAGCTTGTTAAAATATATAAAAAAAGAGCCGTAGTT
>DAIRET010000202.1:0-4713 GCA_036795455.1 Ignavibacteriaceae bacterium | reverse complement strand
TAATAATGTGAGGTTGTCTATGGGCGTTTTAATTGCTTCAATTGTTATTGTTTTGTGGGCTTCACATCTTTTTTATATTCTTAATTATGTAGAAACTTCGTTCAGCTCCCCTTTATTTTATTTACATCTCTTTTTGCAAGCGTACCTTTACACCGGTTTGTTTATAACCGCTCATGATGCAATGCATGGAACGGTATCGCGAAACAAAAAAATAAATAAAGCAATCGGTCTAATAGCAACCTTTTTGTTTGCCGGGATGTCTTACAACCGGTTAATAAAAAATCATTTTATGCACCACAAATATCCTGCTGAAGAAAAAGATCCGGATTTTAATGTTAAGTCACAGAACTTTTTTGTCTGGTGGTTTTCTTTTATGGTAAGGTACACAACCATCACTCAGATAATCATAATGGCAATAGCCTTCAACCTCCTTAAACTCTATTTTGAGGAAAGTAAAATTTGGTTCTTCTGGGTAGTGCCTGCATTTTTAGGCACTTTACAGTTATTTTATTTCGGCACGTATCAACCGCACAGAAAGCCGCACACAGACGATATGAAGCCGCACAATGCACGTTCACAAAAATTGAATCATTTATGGGCAATGGCAAGTTGTTACTTCTTCGGCTATCACCATGAACATCATGAATCGCCGCGTACTCCCTGGTGGCAGCTTTATAGAATGAAAAAAAACGTCGTTGAAAAACAGACTTAAAGCTTCGTGATTTTTACAGCGAAGAAATCATTTAATTCTATTTTTTCTTTACAACAAGAACACCACTCCAAAATCATCCGTAGAGAAGTTTTACAATAAAAAGTGCCGCAAGAATACCCGCTATATCCGAAATCAAACCGGCAGGTAGTGCATATCTTGTATTTTTGATATTTACAGCGCCGAAGTAAACTGCTAAAACAAAAAATGTTGTTTCGGTACTGCCGTAAAATGTTGATACCAATATTCCGATAAATGAATCGGGACCATGAACCGAGATTATCTCCGCCATAATGCCCAGTGAACCGCTTCCTGAGAGAGGTCTCATCAAAGCCATAGGCAGAGCTTCTACAGGCATCCCGATAAAATCGGTAATCGGGTTCAATACAAACACGAGCCAATTCATTGCGCCGCCGGCTCTGAAAATTCCTATTGCCATTAGTATAGCAACTAAGTACGGAATTATTGTAACAGCGACATTAAACCCTTCTTTCGCTCCTTCTACAAACGTCTCGTAAACTTTAACTTTTTTTATGAAGCCCATCAATACAAAAACAAAAATTACGAGAGGAATTGCAACGGTTGACACAATTTGTATAATTGTTTTTAGTAGTTCAGGATTTAAGAATGACGATAGCATTCCCAAGACTCCGGAAACGGATAACAAAACAGTTACCGCTGCAAAAGCAAAGAGAGCTAAGAAGAATTTAAAGTTCAACAAACCTCCGAGCCTTGCACTGCCGGAATTGGAGGAAAACTTTTCAAATAACTTTACAACAGTAATTCCCACTACAGTAGCACAAAAAGATCCGAACATCGTTGTACCGATAATTAATGCAGGGTTCGAGCTACCGGAAGCGGCTCTCAATGCAATTGCCGTCGTTGGCATTAATGCAAAAGATGCGGTATTGATAACAAGAAAAGTACACATTGCATTGGTTGCTATTCCTTTATTCGGGTTAAGCGTATTCAAGTCTTCCATCGCTTTTATTCCGAAAGGAGTAGCTGCGTTCCCCAACCCTAAAAACGTAGCAGAAATGTTCATTATCATTGAACCCATTGCGGGATGATCGTGGGGCACATCCGGGAAAAGTTTTTTTGTTACCGGCTTTAACGCTCTTGCTATGTAAGTAATAACGCCCGCTTCTTCTGCAATTTTCATAACACCAAGCCACAATGCCATTATTCCGATTAATCCGAGCGCTATTTTAACCGAAGTCTCCGCATAAGAAATTGCTGCATTTGTAACTTCTTTAATTTTTATGAAAGATACTTCTTCAAGCTGCATTGAAGCTAAAAACGTATTGGGTGAATCACAGGGTTGAAGTATTGCCTTACCGGTTATGTCATTTTCTTTCCCGTTTATTTTCGCTATTGTCTGCCAGATTTCAGGGGAATCATCTCCAACCGTAAAATAAATGGCAGATTCCTCTTTCCCTTCTTGAAATGATATTTTGGCGGGGATGGTTACATCTTCAGTTACGTTCGCATCATAAAAAGAATTAAATTCATTTTTGTTCACAATTACCGTAACATCAAATTGATTTTCCGCGTCCTTCTTGATTTCCTCATTTGAGAAAATTGTAACCTTTATCGATTCCCCGTTCTTATATTTATTAGTAAAGCCGTCGGAAATATCGTATGATATTGCCGCTGCCAATCCTAAAAATAGTAAAGCTGTCCAGATATAATTCAGCATATTTTTTCCGTTGTTAAATTATTCTATTTCAAATTCTATATACTTGTCCGGTAAATTGCTTGGATTTCCTTCTCCCTTCAAATAGTAATCAAACCACTGCATAGTTCGAACGGCATAATCCAGCCTTGATGTATTTTTTCTGTTGCCGTGTCCTTCGCCAGGATAAAAGACAAGACGAACGGGCGCTTTGCCGTGCAGCTTGAGAGTTCTGTATAATTCCAAACTTTGCGACGGATGAATTCTTGGGTCTTCTTTTCCCGCCAGTATTAATGTTGGGGTTTTGCAGTTCGCTGCATATTTAACCGGACTTCTATCAAGATATAGTTCAAAATTTTCATGAGGATAAATTCCCCAGTGGACATAATAATCTTCAAGCGGAATATCGGTGGTATGTGCTTTCGATAATTGATTTGCAATTCCGACAAACACGACTGCGGCGGCAAACCTATCCGAATACTTTGTGGCTGCCCATGCTGAGAAATAGCCTCCGTATGAGCCGCCTCCGATACCCACTTTGTTTTTATCCACCATCCCTTTTTCGATAAGGTAATCTATTCCATCAATTACATCATCAAACTCTTTCCCGGCAAGGTCTCCAAATCCCATCATTGTAAAATCAACTCCTCTACCCGAGCTTGCACGGTAATTCGGCAGAAAGAAAAAATAATCTTTTGCGGCTGCTATTTGTCCCCACTTGCCGTAAGAAGTATTCCACCCGTTCTGTTCACATGCTTCGGGACCGCCATGGATATATGTAATCAACGGGTAATGGTTTCCTTCTTTATAATTTAAAGGATAAATCAGTACTCCTTCTATTTCAAGCCCGTCCCTTGCGGTGAATACAATTCTCTCCTGTTTTGCAAGTCGAATATCTTTTAACCAGGGATTCGAATCTGTTAATCTATCAAGCTGTTTCGATTCTGTATCGAATAAAAATGCTTCGAGCGGATGTTCGGGTGAATTCCCGGAAATTCCGATCAAGGTTTTCTGTAAAGAAAATCCGTACAACGTAACTTTCCCCGGCTCAAGTATGATTTCGCTTTCTTTGTCATCTATTTTTACTGTACGGAGTGTTGTATATACACCTTCTTCCGAAGAAAAAAGCACTGTATTGTTGTCAAGCCATTCCACACCGGTAACCGAGCCGATGAAGCCTTTAGTATAGTTGCGAATGTTTTCAAACCTTTTTGAATTATCGGAAGGGATAATAAACAGCGAGCCGCTTACTGCATCATTAATGTTTGCACCGGAAACAAAAGCGATATGTTTCCCATCAGGGCTGAAACTAATTGCCGAAAGTTTGCCGGGGTTATCAATCAATTGCGTTCTTTTACCGCTTTCAACATCAATTAAAAAAATTCGTTTGAACATATAAGAATCATCAACAAGATTTTTAATTGCGATTTGAGCGGCAATAAATTTACTGTCGGGACTTATCTGAAAACCAAAAACAGAAACGCCTTCTGTTAATTGTCGGCTCTCCTTCTTTTCAACATCATACATGTAGAGGTTCAAATCCGAATACTCTTCTTCAAATACTTCGGCATCGAACCCTTTTGAAACCAGTTTTCCCTTTCGATTGTCCACGTTGCTCGTCGATACATAAGCGAAATAAGTTTCATCATTGCTAAATTGATACGATGAAATTGATTTGCCGGCAGATAGAATCTTTTCACTTTTACCGTTATCAATTGAAATTTGATACAAGCACGTAGTTTTATCTTCTCCAAGCCTGGCAAGAAAAGTAATCTTTTGAGAATCACTTCTCCATTTAATAGAATTAATATTGACTGCTCCTTCTATCAATGGTCGGCTGCTGCGATCTGTCAAGTTGATTAAATGAAGCTCCCTGTACTCACTGCCCGGTTTATCGGAAAAACTTCTCGGAACATTTAGAGTGTATACGGCATAGTTTAAATCCGGTGAAACTTCAACTGCCGATACGTTTTTAATGTTAAAAATGTTGTAAGATGTTAAAACATTTGTTTGAGCAATTAAAAGTAACTGGAATAAAAAAACTATCATCAAAACTGCAAAGGGTCTTTTCATCTCTTCTCCTAAAGCGGGATTAAATAAATATTTTCCATGCGTTAAAATAAAAGTCCCGGTAAAAAGGTACAATAAAAAACGAAGAAAAAGGGTTTAATTTTCAACACGTATTTTAGTTAAACACTATATCCTTGTTCGTGTTTCCCGGATTACAACTATTCTCTGAAAAAATTGTTATATTTATAATAACAATCCGGTTGAATAAAACCCGGTTTCTTTTAAACGTTGATTAGAGCAAATGTTACCATGAAGGAAA
>DAIRET010000027.1:0-22533 GCA_036795455.1 Ignavibacteriaceae bacterium | reverse complement strand
AACTGGTTTGCCCCGGCAAAATTTTCATTAATATAATCTTTTACGGAAGGCATAGCCGAAAAATTCAATCCCATACTTGCTCTGAATTCATATTGAGCAAAAACATTAACAGTTAGTAACAGGAACAGCAAAGTGATTTTTTGTTTATTCATTATCATTTAACCCGACAAGTAAATTTTTATTTGCTCTCGGAAATTTCTTTTTAAATACAAAGAAAAACACGATAGCCGTAATTATATGTAAAATGTATGATATGCCGTGAGTTAGTATGGCATATGCAGCACTGATTGCAATTGAAAAGCCGAATAGCGAAACAAGAACTGATTTGGTAATCGTGTGGTACGAGCCTATTCCGCCCGGAGTAGGAATCATCACCCCTATTGAACTCAAACTCATTATTATCCATGCAGTTGAAAAATCGACCTCTTTTATCTGTTCCATTCCCAATGAAAATAGCCCCACATACGAAGTAGCTGCATACACAAGCATCATACAAACACTTAAAGAGAAAACGAGAAGATAGTTTTTTACACCTTTCAAACTTGAAAATCCGAAAGTCATTTTTTCAAATATTGAAGAAAGTTTTTCCCCTGCTTTACTTGATATGTGTCCTATTATAAAACGTATAACCGCATTAAATTTTTCTTTGAACCTTATTGCAAGGATAAGCAGTAAAATTGAAATTAAAATTAATACCGCACCTATCAAGATCGTTGTTTTCAGCCAGGGAAATTCGGTATACATATTCCCATTGTATAGGAGTGAAGCTATCACTACGGAGATTCCGAAGAAGACGATGTCGATAATTCTTTCTACTATTATTGTACCGAATACGGAAGAACGTGAAATATTCTCGGAATAACCGGCAGCAACAGCGCGGGAAATCTCCCCGAGACGCGGAATCACGTTGTTCATTCCGTAACCGATCAACAATGCACCGAACATATTAAAAGTGGAACTCTCTTTCTTTACGGAAGAGAGGATTATCTGCCATCTTAAAGCCCTAAGATAATGCGCAAATAAAGTTAGAAATGCAAATACAATTATCCATGGAATCGAAGCGCTTTTAATAATTTCAAATAGACTTTCGGAGTCCACATTATACAAGGCGATATAAAGAAATCCCGCAGCCAGCCCAAGTGAAAAAAGGTACCCGGCAATTTCTTTGAAAGTAACTTTCTTCAAAGTCTTACCGGAGATCAATTACTTTAGTTCCTTCCGGGGGCACAAAGTTAAACTTATCGTCAGCAATACCCGAATTTACCTTGAGGTTAGAAAATTCAATTAAGTATTGGTTATTGTCCATGTCGCTAATTATCAATTTCTTGATAAAGTTTTCGCTGTCGGGGTATAACTTTGCATTTGAAAAGTTAAGATCGCTCCCTTTCGGTTTCAGATTAACAATAATAGAGCTGTTTTCGTTGGATTCGGTTATATTGCAGTGGGAGGGATAATCGTAAATGAATTTTTCGAGTGAAAAAACTCCCGGGCTGCTTTCATCATGATCGCTTATCACTACTTTTTTATCTTTTTTACTATAGTTCCAATTGTCTTTACCGTTGGAAATGATTACAGCGTTTTTAAGTTCCAAACGAAGTTTGTTGCTCTTTTTGTAAAGAAGCTTACCTGAAAGAGATAATTTCCCGTTGTTAAACTGTTTAAAATCTGCTGAAATATCTTCAACATTTCTAAACTCATCTTGAAGATTTTTCAATGCACCGCTTTCTTGAGGTATTACACATACCGCTGTTAAAAGAAAAACCAAAACCGTTATAATAAAATTTTTCATAATAAAGTAGACTGTTTTGCTAATAAGTGAATTCACTACCGGTTAAAATAACATAAAAATAATTACACCTGCAAGTTTTTTTCAATAAGAGCCACGAAATCCCTCACTTCAAACGCATCATCCACGGAATAATCTCCTATTCGTGTTCTTCTAAGGCTGCTTAGATATGCACCGCATCCAAGCAGATTACCGAAATCATCAGCGATAACGCGTATATAAGTTCCCTTCGAACATGTAATTTCAAACAAGACTTCAGGCGGAGCGTAATTTAAGATTTTGAATTCATCGATAAAAACCGGGCGAGCTTCTCTTGCCACCGTTTTCCCTTTACGTGCATACTCGTATAATTTTTTACCCTGAAAATTTACAGCCGAATACATTGGCGGGATTTGTAAAATTTCTCCGACAAATTTATCCCGAATTTCCATTATATCATTTATCGTGATGTGATCATACGGTTTTTCTTCAACCGCTTCGGTTTCGGAATCCATTGATAAAGTCCTTTTACCGAGTGTGATAGTCCCGGTATAGGTTTTTGTGAGTGCTTGAAAGGAATCAATCTGTTTTGTTAATTTTCCTGTACAAAGAATCAACAGCCCTGTGGCAAGCGGGTCTAATGTTCCTGCATGCCCCACCTTTTTAACAGCGGTAGCTTTCCTTACTTTATGTACAACCTTGAAAGAAGTCCACCTTAAAGGTTTATCAAATAAGATTGCTTCACCTTTAGTAAAATCGAACCCTGAAAGGTCGGAAATTTCTTTAGTTATCATTCTCGTGAATTTTTTTCAGCAGTCCTTCAATCTTTTCTACATAGTCAATCGTATCGTCAAGAAAGAATTTCAGTTCGGGAATAAACTTCATTCTAATACGCGAAGCTAATTCACTCCTTATCATTCCTGTTAACGATGTTACTTTTTCCATAGCTGTATCTCTTTTTTCGCGTTCAAGTATCGATAGATAGATTTTGGCGATTTTGAGGTCGGGGCTAACTTTAACGTTAGTAACTGTAATAATCCCGAGTGCAGGATCTTGCAGTTTATGTAGAAATATCAAACTTACTTCGTGTTTGATAAGGTTCGATATTTTTTCTAATCTATATGACATGGTTCACCACCCTTTCAATTACTGAAACACCCCTGTATTAAATTATATTCCGGTTGAAAGTTAATCTAATTTTTTCTTAGTTTCAATCAATTTATAACCCTCTATTATATCACCGACTTTGATATCGTTGAAGTTTGCAATACTGATACCGCATTCATAACCGGCATCTACTTCACGAACATCGTCTTTGAATCTCTTAAGGGCAAGGATTGATCCGTCAAGAATTACTATACCGTTTCGGACAAGTCTAACTTTATTGTTTCTCGTTATCTTTCCTTCCAAAACGTAACAACCTGCGATTGTTCCGATTTTCGGAATTTTAAACGTATCTCTTACGTCTACTGTTGCTGTAATTTCTTCGGAAATAATAGGCGATAGTAAACCTTCGAGTGCCGATTTAACTTCTTTAATCGCATCGTAGATTATGTTGTAAAGACGAATATCAACTTTTTGGTTTTCAGCAAGTTTCCTGGCATTAATATTCGGACGGACATGAAATCCGATAATGATGGCATTAGAAGCCGCTGCAAGTAGAACGTCGCCTTCCGATATAGCGCCCACGCCGCGATGGATAACACGTACAATTACTTCTTCGGTTGAGAGTTTCATCAAAGAATCAGCCAATGCTTCTACCGAGCCGTCAACGTCTCCTTTTACAATAACCGGAAGTTCTTTTACTCCGCCGATGCTTATCTGTTTCGATATTTCATCAAGAGTAATATGATGAATCTGTTTTTGGTCCTGTTCTCTTTTTAGCTGCTGGCGTTTTAAAGCGATTTCACGCGCTTCGCGTTCGCCACCGACAACAATAAATACATCACCCGCCTGGGGAGCACCTTCAAACCCGAGTACAAGAACAGGTGTTGCAGGTGGAGCTTCGAATACTTTTTTATTTCTTTCATCGAACATTGCTCTAACGCGTCCGTGATGGATTCCGGCAACAAACGAATCACCCACCCTTAATGTTCCTTTTTGTACTAAAATTGTGGATGTAATGCCTCTTCCTTTGTCAAGCTCGGATTCTATTACAATACCTCTTGCGCTTCTATCAGGATTTGCTTTAAGGTCCATCAACTCGGCTTCGAGAAGAATTTTTTCAAGCAGTACGTCAATGTTTATCCCCGCTTTTGCGGAAACTTCTACGCATTGATACTTGCCTCCCCAATCTTCAACAAGTACTTTTCTTTCTGCAAGCTGTTGTTTAATCTTTTCAATATTAGCGCCCGGTTTGTCGATTTTATTAATCGCAACTATTATCGGCACATTAGCCGCTTGTGCGTGGCTAATTGCTTCAACAGTTTGCGGCATCACTGCGTCATCTGCTGCAACAATAAGTATAACAATATCCGTAACCTGAGCACCCCTTGCACGCATTGCCGTAAATGCTTCGTGTCCCGGTGTATCAAGGAACGTTATCTGTTTATTGTTCCCTACATCAACTTTGTAAGCCCCGATGTGCTGTGTAATTCCACCGTATTCGCCTGCAACCACGTTTGCTCTTCTTATATAATCCAGCAACGAGGTTTTACCATGATCAACGTGCCCCATTATTGTTACAACGGGGGAGCGAAAAACAAGTGTTTCCACGGAATCTTGAGTATCTTCAAGAATCTCTGAAGTATATTCTTTTTCAAGTTCTATTTCAAAACCGTATTCATCGGCAACCAGGGTTATTGTGTCTATGTCAAGTCGTTGATTGATTGACACCATTAATCCGAGAGAAATACATTTAGATATTACTTCCCCAACCGGTACTTCCATCAAGTTTGCAAGCTCGCTTACGGCAATAAATTCAGTAACGTGTAAACGTTTTTTTTCTAATTCGCGTCTCTCCTGGTTTTTTATTTCTTCTTCTAATCTCTCTTTTTTCTTTTTCTTTCTGACTATCGCCCTCGAAGAAAGCGGAGCTTCTTCCATACTAAGAAGAGTTTTTCTTATTGTTTCTTCAACTTCTTTCTGGTCGATTTCAAATTTCTTTATTTTTTGTCTTTTCTTAACCGGAACGGCTTCTTCCGGTGCCGCCTCACCTTTTTTCTTTGCTTTCGGTTTCTTTTTCCTCTTTTTAATTACCTTATCTTTTTCAGCAGGTTTTTCATCTTTCGAAGGAGCATTGTCTACAATAGGTTTGCCGGTTTTAAGGTCGATTTTTCCTAAAACAGTTAAACCTTTTTTCTTTGTCTGCTCTTCCGTTACTTCCACAGCGGGTTCTGCCGGTGGAGCGGTTTCTTTTACTTCGGCAACAGGTTCGGTTGTTTGAATTTCTTCTTGTTCTTTTTTCTCAACTACCGGCTCTTCAACTTCTTTTGAAGGAATTTCTTTCTCTTCAACTGTTTCTTCAACTACAGGAGCTTCAGCTTCTTCTGCCGGGGTTTCTTCTTCAATTTTAATTTCCGGTTCTACTGGAGGAATCTCAACGACTTCAGGTTTTGCAGCCGGTTCAACAGGTTCGGGTTGAGGAATTTCTACCACAGGGGCAGCTTTCTTCTCTTCCTTCGGCTGTTCTTTAGCTAACTTTTTCTTGAATTCGTCAACTTTCTTTTTATGCTTTTCAGCCTTTTCAATATCCTTTTTAAAATGCTTCTGGATTTCGTCCAGCATTTCGGCAGTAACAAGGGACATATGGGTTTTAACTTCATATCCCTTCTTTTGCAGGAGTGCCATTAGCTGATCGGCAGACAAGTTGTATTCTGCTGCTAATTTATAAATTCGTTTCTTTTTATCTTTAGATTCTTCCATAAACAGAAATTATTCTTCTTCAAATTGTGATTTAATTATCTCGATTATTTCTTTAACTTTCTCTTCGTCAAGTTCCGGTATTTCTTTCAATTTTGCTTCACCGGCTTGTAATACTTCTACGGCGGTATCGAAACGGTTATTAATAAGCACCTGGTAGATCTCTTCGCCAAGGTCATCCCTTAAATCGATAAGCTCAATATCGTCTTCATACTCTTCAAGCGGTTTTTCTTCGCGGATAAGGTCAATGTAATAACCCGTAAGTTTCATAGCGAGTCTTATATTAACGCCATTTCTACCTACTAGCTGCGAAGCCTGGTCGCTGTCCGCATAAACAGTTGCTTTTCTTTCTTCCGGGTTGATTTCAATTTTTTTAATTTTACCGGGTGCCAATGCTCTTTGAATAAGCACTTTATCATCATTGGAAAAATTCACAACGTCTATGTTCTCGTTGTTCAATTCTCTTACGATAGCGTGAATTCTGACCCCTTTCATTCCGACGCATGCACCCACGGCATCAATTCTTTTATCCTGCGATTCAACGCTAACTTTAGCTCTTTCGCCGGGTTCGCGTGCAATTCCTTTTATTTCAATAACACCATCGTAGATTTCAGGAATTTCAATCTCGAACAACCGTTGTAAAAATAAGTTATCGGTTCTTGAAATTACAACCTGCGGACCCGTAGGTGCTTTATTAACTTCCTTTACTATTGCACGTACCGTATCTCCTTTTCTATATCTTTCAAAAGGAATTTGTTCTGTTCGGGGAAGCAGTAATTCGTTTTTGTTATGGTTTACAAGTATATCGTGTTTTCTTATCTGGTAAATGTCCCCGATTACTATTTCACCTTCAAGTTCTTTGTATTCGTTATAGATAATATCTTTTTCCAGTTCACGGATTCTCTGGTTCAAACTTTGTTTTGCCAGGTTAATTAACCTTCTTCCGAATGTTTCAAGTTTTAGAACCTCGACAAATTCTTCACCCACTTCAAGTTCTTCTTCATTGCCCCGGCGGTTCAATTCGTCGATTGAAATTTCAAGATTCGGGTTCTCGACTTCTTCGACAACTGCCCTTACAAGATAAAGTTCAATATCGCCTCTGTCCATGTTTACAACAACGTCGAAATTAGCGTCTTCACCGTATTTCTTTTTAATCAATACTCCGAAAATCTCTTCAACAATGTTGGTAAGAACGTCTTTATCGATACCTTTCTCTTTTGCCATCTGGGCAAATGAATCAACTATTTCTGGGTTCATTTAAAATCCTCCGTTAAGAAAAACTTATATTTACTAATGCTTTTGTAATTTTGTTAAAACTTATCAAGTACTCTTCATTCTTCGCTGCGAAGAGTAGGTTGTCGCTCTCTATTTTCAATAATTTCCCTTTAATGCTTTTTTCGTTTCCTTCCTGATCAACAAAACGCAAATCAAAATTCCTATTTATGTGTTTTTTATATTGTTCAAGAAATTTAAGCGGACGCTCGACACCGGGAGAAGATACGTCAAGCCTGTAATTCCCTTCAAGAAGGTTTTCGGTTTCGATACGCGATCTGATTTCACGGCTAACTTCGGCGCAATCTTCTACCGACACTCCGTTTTCACTATCGATATATAATTCGATTATCTGCAAATTTTTATGTCCGCGAAAAACAAAATCAATAAACATAAATTCTTTTTCGAGAACAACGGTTTCGCAGAGGTTTATTATCTGCTTTTCAATTAAGTTCATAAGGCAGCACAAAAGAAATTTCTAATTCGTCTGTTAATTGTCCGGTTTATTTCTCAAAAAAATGGGCTTTTCGAGGCAAATTAACCAACACAAACAAAAATCGCCCTTTTAGGGCGAAAACAACGTTGCAAAGTTAGAACTATTTTATTGAATTAGCAAGAAATAAAATAATTATTATTCGAGCGTAAATCCGGTATCAGTATTAATAAAACAGCCTCTCCGGATGTATCAACCAAAATCTTTAATCCTGCAAACCGGCTTAAAACTGCACATTCTGCAAATCCTGGTTTCCCGGTCTTCAAGTGTTGATAAATTGAAAATACCGCTTGATATTTTCTCAACGTATTCGTTTATCTTCACGACGCAAGAATCGATCATTTCATTGTACGAATTAATCAATTCCTCTTTTTCTGCTTTACTAAGTTGAACAAAAGATTTTCTTGATGTTGAGTTTTTTACTTCAACCGGCTTAATAGAATCATACCCCATTTTTAGCGAATAAATCCAGGCTAACGCAGGTTCATAATCCTCGTTCAGTAAAAATTTCAGTAGTTTTTTTGATGCATAAAGATAGAGAGGTATTTGCAGTGATAATCCTTCGTTAAGATCATTCTTTGACGGCTTTTTACCGCTCAGTTTGTAATCAACCACCTTAAAAGTCTTTTCCTTTTCGTTGATGTCCAGCCTGTCAATTTTTCCACTGACTTCAACATTACCGGCTTTAATATTTCCAAGCAGCGATTGTTCATCGGGGATATGAAGATTCCCGAATGGTATTTCAAAATATTTCGGTTCAAAATCGTCCTGCGATTCTCTTTCCTGCAATAGGAATTTATAAAGGATTGACTGCTCTTTATTCCCGTTTATCCCGGTAATTTTCTCTTTTTCAAAAAAAACTATTTCGGAATTGATGCTGATACCGGAGAGTATTTCGTGTGCAATATTAAAAATAACTTCCACCGCTTCGTTGAAGTCGTTATCATTACAGTTTTTAAGAGTTACATTTTTTTCTATCATTTTTACATAGAACCTGTGCGCTATCGAATGAAGCAGGTTCCCGAGTTGTATGGCTTCAAATTCTTCGCTCGGCTCTTCAATCGGTTTTAGGTTCAATACTCTTTCGGAAAAATACTTGAATGGACAAAGTGCGTACGTTTCAAGCCTTGAAATAGAATAAGTTTTATTTGATAATGAAAACAAAGTCTCTTTTGCTTTATCACTTAACCCGTCTTTAACGCAGCCTGTAAATTCGGTTGGGGCAAAGGAATTGTTCAATCTTAAAGAATCAATTTTCAAGGCTTCCGTAATCTCCCGGGATTCATCTTCATTCAAACTATTATTTGCTCCGGGATGATTTTTCCCCACCATATATAATAACTCATCTTTTGAATAAATGTACTTATTGAATTCACCCGGAACTTTAATCCCGGTTTTAAACAAAGCCCTGAAGCTCGTTAAAAAATTAGATTCGACAAGTTCTTTTTTACCGTCTACCAAAGGATATGATAAATAAAGCTGCTTTTCAACTGCAGTTAAAGTTTTATAGAAAAGATACCTCTCCTCCAGTTGATGTTTTTGCTCTCCTTTAATGAATGAACCGGAAGTAAAAACTTCCGGGGAATACCGTGTTGGTAAATCTCCGTCACAAAGTCCACCGATGAAAAGATAGTCGAACTTCAAACCGCGTATCTCTTCGAGTGTTGTAATCAACACACCGTAGTTGGGTCTTTCTTTAATGTTAAACCTCGCCGACGATACAGCGGTTCTAATTTGGTTTAAGTAAAATCCCAGGTGAAATTTCTTTTTGTTTCCATGCTCCATCGATATTAGTTCAAGAACTTCGCGTGAAATATCAAGCAGGGTATCCAGTGCTTTAAAATTTGCTTCCGACAGTTCTCCTCCCAATAGCAATACCTTACCCGGAACATCAAGCCGAAAAATTAATTCCTCGAATCGTGAATGAAATTCATCCGGTGTAAGCTGATGCGAAAACGGTTTTAGCAGTTGATATATCGATTCAATCTCCGCAAGAATATTTTTATAAAATTCTTCTTTACCGTTTTCATTATTTCCGACCCGGTTATGCAGAATGTAAAAATTCAGTGTTTCTTTCCAATTTTGGTATCCGGCAACAATCTTCAGCTCGGCTGCGGCTTTCATTAAGTTGATTAGTTTTACTTTTGCCGGTTTAATATAATCGCCGCTTAAAGCACGGAATATGTTCCTATAATAAAAATCGTTTTCGAGTATTTCCAAAAAGTTGATTATCGAAATTACCGGCAGGAATGTATCCAACATGTATCTGTCCGTAAGATTATACGGAATGCCGAGCAGCCCGAACCGATCCCTAATCAAAGGAGAGTATTTCCCGATTAGATTAAAAACAACCGAGATATTCTGCGGCGGGACGGAATCTTCGGTTATCAAACGTTTTATTACTTTCCCGATATACTCCACTTCGGTCTCCGGGTCTTTTGCCGGGATGACTTCTATTCTTTCTAAAAATTTTTCGTGTCCGTAATTCACTCCTCTTTTAAAAAGACTCTCTTTGACTTCGCGAACAAACGGTGTCTCTTTTATTTCCGGGTCATCAATTATTTTATTAAAGCCCCGTTCGGTCAGTTTATTATAACAAAGTAGGAGGTGAGAAAAAACATCTTCGTTGTTTTCATAATAATCAAACTCAATAAATAGCTTTTTGCTTGCATCTTCCGACAATGAATTTATTATTTCTATTTCGGGATTTGAAAACTCCGAGAAGCCGCTGAATATTATCAAATCTATCGACGGGTATACTTTGTTCAAAGATTCAATCGTCTTTTTTGCACCGAGCTTGTTCAGCTCTCCGTAAATATCACCCGTTTCATAAACGTTTAAATTAGAAAACTTTTCTTTATAGATTTTATAAATGCGTGCAATATCGATTGCTTTTTTCTTCTCGCTTGAGTCAAGTTTTTCAGCTTCATTTTCCAATAACAGCGGCGATATACCATGCCGTTTGTATTCTTTCAGAACCGATTTAATTCTATCAAGTGTTCCCTGGGGGATTTCATGCTTATAATTAATAAAGTAGTTTAGATCGGCTTCAGCAAAACTTTGTTTTAGTAATACAGAAGAAGCGGCTTCACTTACCAACGAAATTTTGGATACATTCTCCGAGAGCAGCTTTGTCGATAGGGTGCCGATAGTCTCAATATTGATTCCCGCAATCGCCTTCCCTGGTGCAAGTTTGATAAACTCTTTTTTTAAATGTCTTACTTTTCTATTTGTCGGAACAACGAGTAGAAAAGTGTCGGTTTTAGAGCCGGTAATTCTTTCTTTAATTAATTGGTCTAAGTTGACCTTTTTTATTCCGGATTTTGTTAAAATCATTACCTAAGTTGAAAAATTGATACATTAATGCGTTGCTTTTTTCCAATATCTGACTATTTTTGGAGAAAAAAAATAATCCATATGAAAAAATATCTTTTAGTTGCAATAATAGTTATTCCCTTCCTAAAAACAAACGGACAGGGAATAGGAGAAATAGCGCCTGAAAAAGAGGCTTTGGAATTCCCGCAAAATGCCTGGGGTGTAGATATTATGTTCGGTGAAGGCGGTTTCGGTTTGGGTACATTTTATAGACGCGAACTATCGGAGAATTTTACACTGTTTACAGACTTTTCAATCTCCGAAGCTAAAGATGAAAAAGAAATTGAGTATTACGACTATTACGGCAGACCATATGTAATCGGTAAAAAGAACAGGATTTTTATAATACCGCTTGTTTTGGGAGCACAATATCGAATCTTTAAGGATGTTTTAAGCGATAATCTACGCCCTTATATAAATGCCGGATTAGGTCCAACTATGGTAGCGACAACTCCTTACGAAAGAGAATTTTTTAAGTCAATCGGTTATGCACAGGCGCAATATACGCTCGGAGGGTATATCGGTTTCGGTGCAAATTTCGGTATGGATCAATCGCGGCTGATGGGAATTAATCTCCGTTATTATGTCGTTCACTTTTTTAACGATGGAGTTGAAGGATTAAAAGGACGAAGAATAAAAAATCTTGGTGGATTTTATTTAACAATAAATATAGGTTCTATGTATTGAAAGAACCGGACATTACATTTGACGGCTTCCCTACCGGCATATTTGATTTTTTTGCTGCCCTCGAAAAAAACAACAATAAAAAATTTTTTGATAGCGTTAGAGAGAAATATGAAAACAATGTTGTGCTGCCTTCCAAATCTTTTGTTGTAAATATTGCCCCATTTTTTGAACAGTTAAACCCGGCAATCCGTACAGAGCCGAAATTCAACAAAACCTTAATGAGAATTAATAAAGATATGCGCTTTGCAAAGGGAGAACCATACCGCACTTTCTTCCTGATTCATTTCGGCAAATTCAAAATGGATAGTGAATTCTACGTTTATATTACGAAAGATCAAATTGAATACGGTTTGTTCTTAAATAATAGTCCGGGAGAAGGATTGTTTTTTAAACAAAATTTAGCCCGGTATCAAAATGAAATAATCGCAGTTTTTGATAAATACGGATTAAATAACAAGTTTTCTCTTATTGAAATGAAAACCGACTTAAATGAAGTTTTTCCGCGGTTCAATGCGGGTAAGAATTTCGATTCATTAAAAAAAATCAAATACATTCTAATTGAAAAAGGGATTAAAAAAGATCACAAACTTGCGGCTTCTCCCAAATTCATTATCGAAGTAATTAAAATATTTTCGCGGCTTTACCCGCTCTACTGCTTTGCAATTTCCCCGGAGCCATTAAAACTTATTGAACGGTTTGACGAAGAGATGGGAATAGCGGAGTAAGTAAATAATCTGATTTTTCAACGCTATCTTTCACGAATTTCAATACATCTCCCGTTTTCGTTATCCCCGAAATAGTTGGTAATTCATCACTTAACTTTTATCTTTGAATGCCTTTTTAAAAATTTAATTAAAAAACCCCTATTCGGAGAAAATAATGAGTAAACCCGTTACAGTTTTTATCCCTTATAACGGATTAGAGCATACAAGAAAAACAGTAGAAAACTTTTTTAATACAGGACTTATAGAAAAGATATACCTTTTATCTACAGTGAACGAGCAACCTGTGATAAGTGGAACCGAGTTACTTAAAATTGAGCAGATTAATGGCTCCAAAACTTTTCAATTAATGGCTGAAAAATCGAACAGCGAATACTCGGTTTTTATAAAACAAGATACATTGATACAGTTGGGACAATTTGCACTTGAACGATTTATTACCGTTGCAGACAACCTTGATGCAGGTATAGTCTATTCCAACTATTACGAAATTAAAAATGAGGTTAGAACGCCTCACCCTGTTATAGATTATCAAACCGGCAGCTTACGCGATGATTTTGATTTCGGCTTTCTATTCTTTTTCAATTCAAAATTTTTGAAAGATAAAGCAAATAAAGAAGCGGATTATAAGTTTGCAGGCTTATACGACACAAGATTACGATTGTCGCAGATTTCTGCGGTTGCAAGAATTGACGAATATCTTTATTCATCAATTGAAACGGATACGAGAAAATCGGGCGAGAAATTGTTTGATTACGTTGACCCGCGTAACCGCCAGGTTCAAATCGAAATGGAAGAGGCGTGTACTCAACACCTGAAAGATATTAGCGGTTATTTGAAACCTGAATTTAAAACAGTTGATTTCGAAGGCACTCAATTCGAGTATGAAGCATCCGTAATCATTCCGGTAAAAAATAGGATGAATACTATTTCGGATGCGGTAGAGTCCGTACTCGCACAGAAAACAAATTTTAAGTTCAACCTTTTCGTGGTTGACAACTACTCCACAGACGGAACAACCGAAAAAGTTGCAGAGTTTGCCGCAAAGGATAAGAGAGTTGTGCATCTCATTCCTGAAAGAAAAGACCTTGGTATCGGGGGATGCTGGAATGAAGCAGCTCATCACCCAAACTGCGGAAAGTTTGCAGTTCAACTTGACAGCGATGACATTTATATTGATGAAAACACTCTTCAAAAAATAGTTGATTGTTTCTATAAAGAAAATTCGGCGGCTGTTATCGGCTCTTACAGAATGACTAATTTCAAACTCGAAGAAATTCCTCCCGGATTGATTGACCATAAAGAATGGACCCCGGATAACGGCAGAAACAATGCATTAAGAATTAACGGGCTTGGAGCACCCCGGGCTTATTACACACCGGTTCTAAGAGAAAATAATTTCCCTAACGTTAGCTACGGTGAAGACTATGCAGTTGTAATCGGAATTTCCCGCCATTACCAGATAGGTAGAATTTATGAACCAGTTTATCTTTGCAGAAGATGGGAAGGAAATACAGACTCCGCCCTGAGTATTGAACAGGTAAACAAGCATAATTTTTACAAAGACAAAGTTAGAACGTTCGAGCTTTCGGCAAGAATCAAGATGAACAAAAACTCAAATTAGTTTTTGAAATGATTATTCAGCGGGCGGAGCAGGTATCCGCATGCATTCTTTTATTGAGCAGCTAAAAATGAATTTTTCAGAAGAATCCAAACGATTATTAGAGAAACAACTTGAAGATTGGGAATTATGTAAAACCGGGTATAATTCACTTCTTTCCGTTGAAACAAAAATATTTAACTTTAATGATATTACAATTAAAGTACAGTTTAACCCGGGCAGATTTGTATCAACTTCCGCAAAGGTGGATCCTAAATCAATTAACAACAGGAAGTGCTTCCTTTGCATGCAAAATCTTCCGCCGGAACAAAAATCACTTAAGTGGAAAAACGACTACACAATACTTGTAAACCCGTTCCCGATTTTTCCCGAACACTTTACAATCCCCTCGGTATTTCACCAACCGCAAAAGATAAAAAGTAACATTGAAATTTTTCTTCAACTCTCAAGGGACATCGGTGAAAGATACACTGTTTTTTACAACGGACCTAAATGTGGTGCATCTGCACCCGATCACATCCACTTCCAGGCGGGAATAAAAAATTTTATGCCGATTGATTATCAATACGAATTAATACTGAATAAGTCTGGCAATTTGATAATGAATAAAAACAGCGTAAAGGTCTTCTCGGTTGATGACGGGCTTAGGAAGTGTATTGTATTTGAGTCAAACAACTATGTGGATTTATCAAAAAAACTGAATGAATTCTTAAATATCTATTCTAACGGGTTGGATGAAGAACCGATGATGAATATAATTTCATGTTATAATAATTCATCATGGCGTGTTATTTTTTTCTTGAGAAGGAAACATCGTCCTTCACATTTTTTTGAAGAAGGAGAAAAACAGTTAATGCTAAGTCCCGCCTCGGTTGACGTTGGCGGTGTTTGTATTACCCCGCTTGAAAAAGATTTTGTAAGAATTGATGCGGATACAATAAAAAATGTTTTCTCGGAGGTATTCATTACTTCAGAGGAATTAAATAAATTATGCGATAAAATAGCAGAACAGAAATAAATCAAATGAGATCAAGGATAAGCGCGGGTCTTTTGTTATACCGGTTCAAAGAGAATGAACTACAGTTTTTTATTGTTCATCCGGGCGGACCACTTTTCAAAAAGAAAGATGAAGGTTACTGGAGCATTCCCAAAGGTGAAGTTGACAATGGTGAAGACTTACTGACAACAGCTATCCGCGAAACAGAAGAGGAAACCGGCATCCGGGCAGAAGGAGAGTTCCTTCCGCTCGGTAGTATTACTCAAAAAGGAGGCAAGGTTGTTCACGCATGGGCATTGGAATATAAACACATGGACGATCCTGAAATCGTTAGTAATACTTTCCAAATGGAGTTCCCACCCAACAGCGGTATAATTAGGTCTTTTCCTGAAATAGATAGAGGAAAGTTTTGTAATTTAGCAGAGACTAAACTAAAACTTAAAGCTGCGCAAACCGAGCTGGTTGACAGACTGATTGATTTTATAAATTCAAAAAAAGTACAGTAGTATGAATAAATATTTTGCCGCATGTGTTCTCCTTTCGCTAAGTATACTAATAAATATAACGGCGCAAACCGGGCAGCCAAACGGGAAATACGTCCTTGTAATCCACGGGGGGGCAGGTGCAGTGGATGCAACTTTACCCGACTCTATAAAAAACTTTTACTACTCTTCTTTAGAAGAAGCGTTAAAAATAGGTGAAAAGATTCTGAAAGAAAACGGTACAAGCCTTGATGCTGTTGAACATGTTATACGTTATCTTGAAGACAATCCTTACTTCAATGCGGGGAAAGGAGCCGTACTGACATCAGCCGGAGAGGCTGAACTTGATGCATCAATTATGGATGGTAAAGACCTTTCATGCGGGGCGGTTTCAAATGTAAAGACCGTAAAAAATCCGATTTCACTTGCAAGAAAAGTAATGGAAAAAACCCCCCATGTTATGCTAACCTCGGAAGGAGCTGAAAAATTTGCCGCTGAGATTAATCTCGAACTTGTCGAAAAAGACTATTTCATCACCCCAAGAGTAAAAAATAATTACGAAAAAGGGATTAAGCGGTTAATTGAAGAAAAAAAAGGAACCGTAGGAGTTGTTGCTCTTGATAAAAAAGGCAATCTTGCAGCCGGCACATCAACCGGGGGAATGATGTTGAAAATGCCGGGACGCGTTGGCGATTCTCCAATTATTGGTGCGGGGACTTATGCCGATAATAGAGCGTGCGCTGTTTCATGCACAGGGAGAGGCGAACAATACATTAAACATGCGGTCGCATTTAATGTATCAGCGCTAATGCTTTACAAAAACCTTCCCCTTGCAGAAGCTGTAAACGAAATTTTTACCGAAAGATTAAACCCGAATGACGGCGGATTAATCGCAGTAGATAAAGACGGTAATTATGTAATGCATTACAATACGCAAAGCATGTTCCGCGGAGTTGTAACTTCCGGCGGAGTATTTGAAACCAAGATTTGGGAGTAATACAAAGGGAATACTTAAACAAATGTTATTAAATCCCAACACCCTCTTGCTATTAGCTTTAATAATAAGCGAAAAGACAGTATTGTCTTTTAACGTTTTCCAATCGGTGAATAACTAAAGGGAACAAAGCACATTAAGTTTCACGGTTAGAATTCCAACCTCCATAACCCCGATCTTCATCTAACTTTTCTTCAAGTAGTTGAACCCAACTATCATTCTTAAAAGAAGAAATCGTTTCCCTAAATAATTTCATCCCTCTTCGCCTATTCAAAAAGACAGAAGTTTCAACATCAGTTGTTTCAATAATCGGGAAAACCAATTCAGATATTATAAAATTAACGTTTGTTATTGTTGATTTTTGTCCTGTCGGTTTATACTTACTTAACACTTCGAAGCAAAAATTCTTGTTGCTTCGTTCAAGTAAAACTGTGAACTCATACCGGTTACCTGATATTTTTCTATCCATTAGAGGTCGCTTTTAAATTCCCAAGAAAATTAATCGAATACTACTCCCGGCACGTGCTTTCACTCTTCTCTTTTAACCATGCTTACTCCGGCTTGTGCAAGCGGAGTTAGAATAATTTCATTTATATTTACATGGGCGGGGCGGGATGCACAAAACAAAACCGCTTCCGCAATGTCTTCGCCGGTTAAAGGTTTTAATCCTTTGTAAACATTTTTCGCTTTCTCTTCATCACCTGAGAATCTTACCATGCTGAATTCTGTTTCAACCATTCCCGGATCAACAGACGAGATTTTTATATTTTTCTCAAGTAAGTCCATCCTCATAGCTTTCGATAAACCGTTTACTGCAAACTTAGTTGCACAATAAACATTTCCGCCGGGATAAACATCATGTCCCGCAATCGAACCGATATTGATGATATGTCCAAATCCCTTCTTTGTCATTTCCGGTAGAATTTCTTTTGTAACGTAAAGAAGTCCTTTAAGATTTGTATCAATCATTTCATCCCAGTTTTGTGCAGTACCGTCCTGTATTTTATCGAGCCCGCGAGCCATCCCCGCATTGTTGATAAGAATATCAATACTTTTCCATTCATCCGGTAGAGAGGCAATCTTTTCTTTTACACTGTCATAGTTGCGGACGTCAAAAATTAAGTTTACTATCTTCGTTCCATAATCGCTTTTTAATTTATCCGTAAGCCCGGACAATTTATCTTCTCTTCGTGCATTCAGAACCAATTTTGCACCTTCTCTTGCAAAAACCTCTGCGCATGCTTTACCAATGCCTGCAGACGCGCCTGATATAAATACGATTTTATCTTTTAAAGTTTTCATGTAATCTCCCGGTTATTCTTTCTCTGTTAATGATGATTTTACTCTTTTAAAAACATAACTGAAATATGTGAAAAGTATCAAAGCCGCTAAAAACATAATGATTGCAAACTGTTCATTTGATTCCGCATGAATAGAAAGATACTTCTGCCATTCATTTTCCTTATCCAGCTTAAATAGATATGCAAACACAATGTAAGCATACCCGAACAGTAGCCATGTTATATTGAAAAGCTGGATGACCATCAAAGTAAAGAAACTGTAAATGCCGACTTTACCTTTCATAATCAACGTGGTTAATTCAATAAAAAAAACGTTTGCAATGAATGTTGAACAAATGATTGTTAGATAAACTAAACCTTGCTGTTGTACGTTTTGATCATAAACGGTTTTGAAATTAAACCACGTAAATTTAAATGCTATACCCGTTCCGGTTAGAGCTAATATCATTGCGGCTTTAAACAATTCACTAAGCACAACAACGGATACAAGCCCGACAACCGCACCGGCGATTAAAGCTTTCCTTTTGGAAGCGGGTATATTTTCAGATTTATCTTTCAATCCAGCTTGTTCTCTTTGTTTTAAAATTCGGAGCGATAACTTCGTAAGGGTATTTCCTTGCCATAACAGGCATCCACTCATCGCTTCCTTTTTCTCGACCATACCAGGTGGAATTGTTCTCAACCTGTTTTTCTTGCGTATCCACAGTGGTTTTTATTTCACTGAAATAGGAGGTGAGATTGAACCCGGCATTTCCTCTTGGATGAAAATTTTGAGCTTCTACAAGTAAAATATTCTCCCCGGTTTTTAAATACTTTGTTATATCAATCATTTTAATTCTTTGATACTCGGTATAAAGAGAGAGGGAGCGTCTAACATAAACCTGTTCCACATATTTACCATTAACATACAATTTCACATATGAATCACCCATCAACTGTATCAATGCTTCTCTGGGTACTTTTTCAAGGTTGAAAGTAGTTTGGAATTCGGCATTTTTTGATAACGAATCGTTTATTCCTTTTACATAAAGCCATTCGCTTTTAATTCCCGGAACCGGAAGTTTTTCCGGTAATGATTCAATCATTGCATTTGTTTCTTCGAAATACGAAATCAAGCGGTTGAATTTATCCACAATCATACTAAGATTGTCCGGTTTATAATAACGCTTCCAAAGTTTTTTATATTCCACTTTCAATTGGTTTAATTGATAAATGTTTTGTTCAATCAATCCTTTTATCAAAGCGGCATTTTCTTTATTATAGCCCCAATTTAATTGATTTTGTGTTTCAAGTTTCAGTTTAAACCAGCTATTCAGCTTAACATAAAATTCCAGTATGTCCAAATGGTCGTTATTCTTTCTAACCATTTTTTTCAAACCGGTAATATCTTTTTGTAATTCCGGCATTGACCATTCCATCCAGTTAATTCTTACAACCGGTGATGTTTTATTTTCCCACCATGACGGTTCCCGGTTAGGAAGCAATGGATGTCTCCATACTTCATGCCACATCATCTGGTTAAGTGGATGACTTAAAGTTTGATACGTTTTCGGAAGTCTTACGTCATTAACTCCGAAAAAGTCGTAAAAATATTTTTCCGAAAAATCGGACAAATCGGCATTAGAAAAATTCCATGAACATTCTGCAGAATACGCATACCCGAACAGAATCAACTCTTTTAATGTTTCAGCCCCATAATCACCCCAGTTTGAGTTAATCATTCCTGAAGATCCGTTTTCCAACCCGGAGTTAACAATATTTTTAATGTTCGGAAGTGCATTCATGTTCGTTGGAAAGGTTGTAACAAAATTCCAAACAGAAGGGGAGACATAATATTCAAAGCCATGTTCTTTGAATTTCTTCGTTGAAGGATAATTGAAATCCGCCCTGTAGTGCCAATCGACAACCGTAATATCATTCGGAATTAATGAAAGAATTTCCGGGTGCTGTAAAATTATGTCACCGTAAATCCATACTTTCTTCCCATATTTTTTACAAATGTCGTAAACTTTTTTATAATGGTTAGCATGAACAACTGCAAGGTTCGTTTCTTCAACAAGATACTTACTCCGTCCCAACCCCACGTCATAACTTTCATCCGCTCCCATATTAAAGTATTCCGATGGGAACAATTCAAAAACTTCTTTCAGCATATCTTCAAGAAAAGTATAGATTGAATCGTTTGCAATACAAAGCGATGCAGCGCCCGGAAACTCGGCATAGTGGAGAAATTCTTCCGATGCAAGTATGTTTTCGTAATGCCCCAAAGTTTGAAACACGGGGATAACTTCAACAAAATGGAGTGATGCAAATTCAACAATCTCTTTTATTTCGGATTTGGTCAACGCACCCCGGTTTTTCCCGATTGAAGGATACTTGTCAAACTCGATCATATCCTCTATATAAGGCATATAAGTATTCATCTTATAACGCGCAATATGTTCAATTATCCGTTTGAAGTTCTCCACAGTTGATACCTGTCCCCGGCTAATATCATCCGAAACTCCACGGACTTTCATATCCGGGTAATCAACTATACTAAGACACGGAATAGAGCCGTTGTCCGATTTATCAATTAGTTGAATCAAACTCATCGCTCCGTAAAATGCTCCTTTTGGTGTTGCCGCCTGTATTAAAACTTTGCCGGGTGCGATTGTTAAAAGATATGCCTCGCCAACAAACCGGGGAGAAACTCCTTCGGAAACCAATTTTTGTTCCGTTATTTGCTCTATTTCTATTGACCCGCTTTTTTCATCCTTTTTAGGTAATGAAGAAAGAGATTTTTTTATTAATTCAACTGTATACTCGTTTCCTTTTATGTCGTTGAACTTAATGTCTATTTTGGCATTACTGTTTACTAAACAACTTTCGTTACCGATTGAAAGTTTTTGCGGTGTAGGAATTATAGGAACATTCATATCCTGTGCCTTTAAAAAAGTATTGAGAAGTATAATAATCAGTATAAAAGAGAATTTTTTCATTGCTGTCCGAATTTTGTTGTTAAAAATATTTTATAATTGCTCCCCAAAACTCGTTAGAATTTCTTCACAAATATAAATCATTTTACCTATAATCATGAACATTTTGGATATAAATTAGTACACTCTGTATAGTTTACTGTTCTATGAATTAGTAATGTATTTGCCTCTATTGCAATTCACATGGATTTGTAACCGCCTATCATAAAAATCGGTCTCATCTAAGCACGGGCTGTTAAGTTTGCGGCAGTAAAATTAATGGCATAATGCTTGGTCTGTCCGGTTATCACTAATTTTTTGGAGTATCAATGTATCTTAAATTTCTAACTGTTTTATTTGTTTCAATATTTGCCTTATCAACTTCGATAAGTGTTAAAGCACAGGAAACAGATTCTTCCTGGAGCTACAACTGGAGTGACTCTACTTCTCATGAGTGGGATGAGTTCGACATAGATTTCCATTTCGATTTTTTGAAAATGGGAAAACCCTCTATAAATGTAGTATACGGCATTCCTAAAAACAGTCTTTATAACACTATTTCTCCTTTTTCGAAATCCGGGCTGGCAGAAATAAAACTCGGTTATACAAAAGAAAGAGATGTTAAAAAAACTGATTATCTTTTCAAACACAAGTTCAGTTATCTTGCTATCAGTAACATTTCATATTCTCTTTCCAAAGGAAAAACTGCCGGGGAAATAAACACAAACACATGGCGGATTTCTTTCGGGTGGGAAGACGGTTACGGATATAAATTCGGCAACTCATCCCTCATTCTTTACAACACATGGGGAATGGGATGGTCGCGGGTACACGTTGAAGATACTTTAACCAACCTTTTTGAGAAAGAGGAACTTGAACTTTTCAACGATTCGTTCCGCTTCGGAACTATGGCGGCTGGTGGAATCAAATTCAGAGTAATACCTTCAATTGAATTAGATGCCGGTTACGAAAGAGCTGCTATTTTCCCGCGGCATATTTTCTGGAAGTGGGCAGGCAGTGCTTTAATTGAAGGTGCAGGTCAGGGCTTAATTGATGCTTTCGTAAAAAAGATCCTGGCTTCTTCACCGTCGGCAGCACCTGTTGTAAGCTTTATTTTGAAGAACGGTCTATCCTACGCAGCATACGAACTTAGAAAAGATAAAATGAACTACCCGTTCGATTCGGCGCCGCCGATTATAACGGACTCATTCAAGTTCGGGGTAACTTTTATTTTCTAAATTAATTTTGAATCACCCTGTAATCAATCAACAGGGTGATTCTTTTTCTGTTGAGTTAAAACAACAGGCATGTTAAATTTTGATTGAATTTTTTTGATGGATGATGATATATGATTAGCAAAGAATTACTTGATATTTTATGCTGCCCCGAAACAAAGGCAGATTTAGTACTCGAAGAAAACTCATTGATTTCTACGGACAAAAATACACGAAGAAAGTACAGGATTGAAAACAATATCCCGATAATGTTAATTGAAGAATCGGAACAGCTTGACATTGCGACATGGGAAAAGATAATGAAAAAGCATGGAGTTAATGCGAAGTAGTTTTTAATAATGGATTAAAGCATAGAGGCTGCCCATTAAGGCAGCCTCTTTTATTATCAATTGATACAATTAGTGTTCGCAGAAAACTACTTCAGCATCATCATTTTGCGGGTTTCTACAAAATCTCCACTTTGAAGTTTGTAGATGTACATTCCGCTTGCGAATCTGCTTCCGTCAAATTCTACAGTGTATTTTCCCTGTGCTTTATCACTGTTTACAAGAGTTGCAATCTCTTTACCGAGTATATCGTAAACCTTTAACGATACAAACCCGTCTTTCGGTATTTGATAATTAATCGTTGTTACCGGGTTGAACGGGTTCGGGTAGTTTTGAGATAGTGCGTAATCGGTTACGGCAGCTATACCATTAAAGCCAACTTTTTTAGTGTGTCTTTTTGCTATTAAGCTTGCGTCTGCACCAACTATGGTTAATGAACGAGAAA
>DAIRET010000201.1:0-4805 GCA_036795455.1 Ignavibacteriaceae bacterium | reverse complement strand
ATTTTTACGGAACTGAAAATGCCCTCTATTTTACGTTATATTACACTTGCTTTACTATTTTTTACATTATCGTTAAATGCACAGACAACTGAAAACAAGATGATACCAATTGAGTTTAATTCGATGTCATTGTTTCAGAAGATTGACAATATTTCCGCAACTGCATCCGGTATAAAGCTAGCACCTCTCGGAAAAACAGGGACGATCATCTCCGAAGCAATACAAGTTCCTATTACGAATCCCGAACCTTTTATCGGTATAAGTTATAACGTCTATTTCGACTTTATAAATGAAAACAATATCGCTTTTTATGTACGAGGCTCTATTGACGGAACTGAATGGAATGAATGGATGGAAATTGTTCTTGACGACCACGGAAATAAAATTCCTGGCGAGTTTATGGGCTCTATGGTTTTCCTTGAAAAAGAGACAAGGTTTATTCAATACAAAATCGAATTGATACAAACTGCTGAAGTCCTTTATCCTTCAATAAAAAAGATGAGACTTGTGTTCATAAGCCCGGGTGCAACACCTAAAAAACAACTTGATGAAATAGATGAAACAAGAGAAAAAATATTCAAAGAGGAGAAAGAACTGGAGCAGTCATTCAGAATGGATGGAATAGAAAGCGTTTACCCGAGACCTTCATTCGTAAGCCGTGTAATATGGGGCTGCCCTTATCCAACCGGTAATCCGTCAAATCCAGGCTGGGTACCGTCGATAACAATACCGACACATCTTGTTGTGCATCATTCTGCCGGGCCTAATTCATCAAATGACTGGGCAGCAATTGTTCGTTCATACTGGGTTTTACATGTAAATACAAACGGATGGTCTGATATCGGGTATAACTGGTTGATTGACGCAAACGGTGTTTTATATCAGGGACGCCAATTCCACAGTAACGGAAGTGATGATGTTCTAGGTGCTCATTTCAGCGGAACGAACGGTAATACAATGGGAGTTTGCGTTATGGGAACTTATACATCAACAAGTCCGACTTTAAATGCTTTCCGTTCTCTTGTAAGAATTCTTGCTTACAAAACATCACAAAAGGATATCAATCCATTAGGTACAAGCTATCATAGTAATTCCGGTCTGACACTAAATAATATCTGCGGACACAGAGACGGAGTTGGTGTTACTGAATGCCCCGGAACAAATCTATACAACCAATTGCTGCCTGTTAGAAACAGAGTATATGCATTATTAAATCCGCCGATGGTTCAGAATGCAGCCGCAGACAGCGTTAGTAACAACCGCGTAGTATTGTCAGGCGAAGTAAATCCGCGTAATTCGCAAACCGAAGTATACTTCCAGATCGGAACATCTATTTATTACGGTACTACGAGTATGATTCAAACTTTGACAACCGGAAACAGCTATGTAACAGTAACAGCAGTATTCGATAATCTTCAACCATCTACAATGTACAATTATAGAATGGTTGCACGTAATGCGGATACATTAATAGCAACCGGGAACCAAACATTCGTTACAGTCGGTAAACCGCTTCAGGTAGAGCTATTCTCACCCGACGATGACTCGATTATACAAAGTGATTCTGTTTTATTTATCTGGCAAAAAGGGCTACCGTTTGCGGAGGTTTATAAATTAGAAATTGATAACAACCCTGAATTCAGCAACCCGGTAATTGATTCAACAATAACGGATACATCACATGTATTAACCCAACTTGAGAATAATTCTATTTATTGGTGGCGTGTAGCAGCAAATAATTCATTCGGTTGGGGCGAATACAGCAGCACCCGTCAGTTTTCACTTGCAATCTCAAGTATAGATAATGCTCACGAGATACCGGCAGCTTTCGGATTAAATCAAAACTATCCAAACCCGTTTAATCCGTCGACGACTATTAGTTATAATCTGGCTAAAAGCGGTAACGTAACATTAAAAGTGTATGATGTACTTGGAAAGGAAATTGCCCAGCTTGTTAATGAAATGCAATCTCCCGGACATTATAGAGTTGAGTTTAACAGTAGTAATCTCACTGGTGGAATTTATTTTTATCAATTGAGTACAGACAGTTTTCTTGAAACAAAAAAGATGATATTGTTGCGGTAAATTGTTTCGATTATTACTATCGTATAAAAGGATTCGCTTAAGAGAGTGAATTGATATGAAAGAAAACGGTAAGCCGGAGATAAAACCTAAATCGTCAAAAAAAATCATTTTACCAAACAAATGAAGCGTACCGGAAGCGTTTGAAAAAAATGTCGCGGGAAAGATACCATAAAGACTTAAAGTATCAAAAAGCAACATTAGAGAGAGCAAATAATCGATATGCAGATGATCCTGAATATCGTACCGCTACAATAAGAAGAGCACTTGAAAGATATTACCGGCTGAAAGAATCGGCAAAAACTTAAAAACTCATTCTTAGATTCATTGTCGGCACATAATCGTAATGACCGGCAAAGTTGGTTTGCTGTAACCTTACATTCATTGCGATATCTTTATTATGAAGTACTGCCGACCAGATTGCATCTACTGCACTAAGAAAGTGATTAACATAAATTACAACAACCGCTTTTGTTGCTACATTGTAATAATCATTAGCTTTACCGCGCATATCCGAATAACTATCGAAGAAGAATGATCTTTTCGTATAATCAAACTCGCTGGAATTAAAGTCAGACCAACCCGGACTAAACTGGTGATATTTTCCGATCATTTCGTAATACTGTTGATGCCCGTGAACTTCAAGTTTGTGAGTAAAAGGATTATGACCGCCGATACTAATGTTCGATTCATACGCATTAATTTCCTGCCAGTTTACTCTTTCCCAGGGCGGTAAAGAAGTATTTGCATAGTCGATGGTAATATTGTAATTATCCGGTACTCCAAGCGAAGAACGATGTTGTAACAACCATTCAGCGTATTTCACTACGCTCCAGTTTTGGTCGGCATAGTTTTCAAATACTTTAGTCTGATCGTCCCCTTTTTTATCATAAATGATTGCCGTAGTTACTATTGCCACTTCTGCAGCAAGAAATGCAGCAGCTTTCCAGTAATTACCGGTGTAAAACTCACCTGCACCCGGAAGCAGTAAAGAGAACAAACCGGCAAGCATGGGATTTTTCTTTGCACCTCCGCTGAATTCAATTGATTGTGATGATGAAACCGAATTATTAGTCAATTCTTTAGAATCGTATTTCAGATTTCCGGTGAATTGATTCATTTCTATTTCACTTTTTTCCTGAGCAAACAGGTTAAAAGCAAAGCATAAGACTAAAGGAAAAACTAATATCTTTTTCATTGTTGCTCCACAGTTAAAAACAATTGAACTCATTGGCTGCTAAAAATCAAATCCGAATAGTATACCACCATAAAACCTCCACTCTTTTCCATAAGAAAGTACGGTATCGTTACGTGATATTCTTTCAAACTTATCGAATCCGTAAGAAGCATTAAAGAAAATGCTTGTCGGGAATAGATAAAACGAATTAAGGGCAACTCGTATTTCTGCTCCTGCTCCTTTTTTAAATGTTTTAAGAGATGGGATTTTTCCATTCCATGCGTTACCGATATCGCCATAAACCGAGAAGAAGATTTTATCAATATAAAAATGTCCTACTTTAGAATCGATATTGGTAAACAACGGAAATCTGTATCCGAGGTTCAGCCAGAATAATTCATTCCCGCTGATTGCATAAAACGGGTAAGATTTCATTCCAACTAATCCGCCGAGATAATAATCAAAAAAGTCGGGGACTTCGGGTCCAAGTATTGTTGCAGCTCTCATTCTTGCGAATAGATTCTGATTCTTTAAAATCGGAAATCCGAACTTTGTATTAATCTCAAGTTTATGAAATTTGAAATTTTGGTATTGAGGAATAAGCATTCCGTCGTCAACCGTGTACTCGCCATCCGGGTTATACCTGTTCATCTCGTAGTTATATGTAAAATCTATATCTGTTTCAACAGGATTAATGTCCGAGTGAATGTAAGGAGCATTCCATTTAAATGTATATTTTAATTGGAAGTTGCTACCTATTAAATATGTATCGTGGTTTGTGGGGTATAAATCCGCTGTTCCGGGAAAAATAAAACTACCGATAGTTGCAGTATATCTGCTAAATATGTACCTGAACTCAAGATTTTGCAGACGAGTAAATATCCTGTGTTTTGCTACTATATCAAACTCAAAAAGACTATATGTTACATCTGTATTTATAATTGGGAATTCATCAATTTCTATTTCAACATCGGCTTTTCTTGAAATGTTATAAACTTCAAGGGACATTTCCGGTCTTAAACCAATATCAAACAGCAATGGTAGTTTATTCTTATACTCGAAAATAAAAAATAGGTCTCTTTCCCACCTTGAATTTATTGAAGCGCCTCCGAAGATTGAATATCTATTCAACATATCGCTCGAAGTTGCGTAAATACCCGGTTTTATTTTTTCAGCGAATTTATTTGATGTGTTATAGTTATCCAGCCTAATAAATGGGAAAAACATCAACTTGGAAAAAGCGCCTGAATACTTTTCCGGTTTATATTCCGGTGTTTCGTAATCGTTGAACTGTACCAACCTTTTTAGGTCAAAATTTCCTATATCGCCTTTTGGTTTGTATTCACCCAGTGGGGGATTTTTCGTCCACACATATTTATTATCCGGATTAATATCATTCTCACCTTCATTCTTCAAAAAGAAAATCTTATACCCGGTTGATGTATAACCAGCATAAACAATGTTACCATTTCCGTCCAATGACGGCATAAAAGCACCACCCGGCACATTTGTTAATTGTTTCTCAACTCCTGTTTCAAGGTTCCTC
>DAIRET010000026.1:0-22804 GCA_036795455.1 Ignavibacteriaceae bacterium | reverse complement strand
ACCGTTAATAGTAGTCCCGGATTCGATAACAGTATATGGAGCAAAACGAATTATAGATACTCTTAATTCGGTGTTAACAACGGAATTAGTAACGGGCAAACTGGATAACTATACATCGTTTTCATTGGGTTTATTAAAAACACCGGATTTACAATATTCACCCGAGCAAGTTCAACTTACAATGGATGTACAAAAAATTGTTGAAAAAGAAGTAAGTAATGTTTTAGTTGAAATTGTAAATGTTCCATATGATAGGAATGTACTATTAATACCGGACAGGGTTTCAATTGGTTTAAGGGGTGGTATAAACGTCCTCGGAAAAATGAATATTGAAAAAGTTACTGCCGGTGTTAAATACAGCGATGTTGTGATGGATACTATCGGAAGTATTGCTCCCGAAATTTCTATTCCGGGGAATACCGAACTGATATATGTTAAACCGGACAGACTAAAATATATTATTAAAAAGTTTTAATTATGTTTATTACATTTGAAGGAATTGACTTCTGCGGAAAATCAACACAGGTTAGATTACTGAAAGAATACCTTGAGAAACAAGAAAAAAAGGTTGTATTAATCCGTGAACCTGGAGGGACTTCCATCTCGGAAAAAATAAGAGATATTTTACTTGATAAAAAAAATTCAGAGATGTCCATTGAAACGGAAATACTCCTTTTCTCTGCTTCCAGAGCGCAGTTAGTACGCCAGGTTATTCAACCATATATTCAAAAGAATTATTATGTTATTTCAGACAGGTTCCATGATTCTACAACTGCATACCAGGGTTTCGGCAGAGGAATTCCGCCCGATTCAGTAAAAGCGATAAACAATTTTGCTCTTGGAACCACGAAGCCGGATATTACGTTTTTTTTAGATATAACTATCGAGGAAGCCGAAAAAAGAAAATCAGCTAATTCGCTTATTGAACTGGATAGAATTGAATCCACAAAAGCTGAATTTTTTAGGGAGGTGAGGCGAGGATATATTTTCCTTGCTAAAAGTGAACCCCGGTTCAAACTAATCAACGGCTCGCTTCAGGTTGATACGATACATAAATTGATTGTTAATGAAATTGAAAAACTTGAAAAGGATAACGCACAGAATGAATAAAAGAAAAGCCATGAAAATATTCATAGCCGTTTCTCTTCTTTTTACTTTCGGCTTTTTGATTAATAAGTCGGATATCTATTTCGAAATTGCTAAGAACATTGATATCTTCACAAAAGTATACAAGGAAATCAGCTTTAATTACGTAGACGAGATTAATCCAGAACAGTTCCTGCGGGCAGGGATTAAAGGAATGCTGAATTCGCTTGACCCGTACACAGTTTTTATTGATGAAAAGAAACAGGATGATATCGAATTACTAACCAACAGCAAGTACGGCGGAATCGGTGTAACAATAGGAGTAAGGGAATCTAAGGTTACAATTATTGAACTAATGGATGGTTACTCTGCTCAAAGGCAAGGTATCCGTGTTGGCGATATAATAATCCAGGTTGACAGCGTAAAGATCAGCCAGGATAACTTTGAAGATATTTCATCCTATGTTAAAGGAGAACCGGGGACTTTAGTTCAACTGAAAATACTCCGCAACAGTGAAAAAGATACTATCCAGTTCAATATTCTTCGTGAAGAAGTAACAATTAAAAACCTTGTTTTTGCAGGTTTTGTGCCTGAAGAGAGCAACAATGTTTATCTAAAACTAACAGGTTTCAGCAGAACTGCCGGTGAAGAATTAAAAAAATCGATACTTGAACTCGGAAAGCAAAAAGAAATCAAATCTGTTGTTTTGGACCTTCGCGGAAATCCCGGCGGACTGCTTGATGCTGCCGTTGATGTTTCAAGTAAATTTCTTGAACGGGGACAATTAATAGTATCAACAAAAGGAAGAGACACAACAACTCTAAAGCAGTTCTTCTCAACTCAAGAGCCGCTTGTTAAAGATATCCCCCTGATTGTGCTTGTGAATGAAGGAAGTGCTTCTGCTTCGGAAATTGTAGCGGGTGCAGTTCAAGACCACGATAGAGGAGTGATTGTCGGGACACCTACTTTTGGGAAGGGACTGGTTCAAACTATCGTTCCCCTTTCTTACAATACTTCGTTGAAAATTACAACTTCAAAGTATTACACTCCCAGCGGAAGATGTATTCAAAAAATAGATTACTCAAAGAAGAACCCTGTCATTCCACAGTATGATACTTTGATAACATCTTCATTTAATACGGACAATAAAAGGATTGTTTACAGTAGCGGTGGTATAAAACCGGATTCAATTGTCAAAGAAAAAGAAATCTCCGGGTTGACAAAAGATATTCTTGCAAAGGGATTAGTTTTCAAGTTTGCTACCAAATTACTTGCAAATCATCCCGATCTTAATTTCAGTACACTTAAGAATGAGAAAATTTTCAATGAGTTTGTATCATTCCTTAAAGATGAAAAATATGAATACCGTTCCGAAATAAAACTAAAACTGGATGAACTGACTTCGGCAATTGAAAAAAACAAACATCTTAACGGTGTGAAATCAAGTATAGCGAATTTGAAAGAAGAAGTCACAAAGCTGACGAAAAATGAAGTTGAACAGGAAAAAGAAGATATTCTATTCCTTATACGGATTGAAATGGCTTCACGGTTTAACGGCAGGGAAGGTATTGTTAAAGAAATGCTTAAAGATGATATCCAGTTTCAAACAGCAGTTAAGCTTTTTTCTGATTTTACAAGTTATAATAAAATTCTAAATAGGTGATATGGGCTATATATTATTTCGATTGGACCCTACTTATTCTAAATGTCCATCATGTCATGCAATTAATTCATTACATAGGTCAAGAGCAAGAAAATTAAGTGAAAAGATAATTAAAGTTGTAGGGTTCTTGAAAATCTACCGTTGCAAAAACTGCGGATGGAGAGGGATTCGCTCGACTATTGTAATTACATCAAAGTCATTGAAGAACTTCGGTTACGTGCTTTTGATGGCAGTAGTGGCAGGGTTAATTATTTTTCAAATTTTAAAAAGATTTCTTTAACAGCAGTAAATTAAACTTACTACAAAACCGGGCTATTTAATATGGAAAAAAATATTCTTAATGAATTAAAAGGAATAGTGGGAGAAAAGAATTTTCTCGACTCTCAGGAAGATAAAATTTGCTACGCGTATGACGGAACACCGATGCTGAACCAGCTACCTGAAGCTGTTTTGTTCCCTGAGAATGAAGAGCAGATTTCACAGGTTTTAAAATTGGCAAATAAGTACAAATTTGCAGTAGTCCCGCGTGGAGCAGGCACCGGTTTAAGCGGAGGTTCGGTACCGGTTAAAGATTCTGTTGTAGTTGTTTTGACTAAATGGAATAAAATTCTTGAAATTGATGAAACAAACTTAACAGCACTCGTTCAACCGGGAGTGGTTACAGCACAATTTCAAAAAGAAGTTGAAAGCCGTGGACTGTTTTATCCTCCCGATCCGGGTAGTATGAATGTTTGTACAATCGGCGGGAATGTAGCAGAGAATGCCGGCGGATTACGCGGCTTGAAATATGGCGTTACAAAAAATTACGTGCTCGGACTCGAAGTCATTCTGCCAAACGGTGAATTACTTAAAGCCGGTGGAAAGAATATGAAAGATGTTGCCGGGTATAACTTACGCGATATAATGATCGGCAGTGAAGGTACTCTCGGTATAATAACAAAAGTATTACTGCGGCTTATACCCAAACCGACAAAAAACATTACTCTACTCGCCTACTTCGACAAACTCGTAAATGCAGGTCAGGCAATTTCTGATATTATTGCAGCACAGGTGGTACCATGCATGATGGAGTTTCTTGACAAAACAACAATCAACTGTATTGAAGATTACGTAAAAATAGGATTACCCAGAGATGCCGAAGCAATCCTTATTATTGAAGTTGATGGGAAAGGTTCAGCAGTTGATGATGAAGCGAATGCCGTGCTTGAAGTTTTGAAAAAAAATAATTCAAGTTATATTAAAACAGCCTCGACGGAGAGTGAATCGCTTGAATTGAAAACAGCAAGAAGAAGCGCATTCAGTGCTTTGGCAAGAAAGAAACCGACAACAATTCTTGAAGACGTTACAGTTCCAAGAAGCGAAATCCCGCGTATGGTACAGTTTATTCAGGATGTCGGTAAAAAGTTTAATGTTACTTTCGGTAATTTTGGACATTTGGGAGATGGTAACTTACACCCGACATGTCTTACCGATGAAAGAGACAAAGACGAAATCGAAAGAGCTCATAAAGCCTTTGAACTAATTTTTGATGAAGCTATCCGGCTTGGAGGTACCATCACAGGCGAACATGGAACCGGTCTTTCTAAAAAGAATTTCCTCGGTAAAGTAGCAGGTAACGAAGGTATCGAGTTTATGAAGAATATAAAAACTCTGCTTGATCCGAATAATATTTTAAATCCCGGAAAGATATTAACCTTAACGCCTAAATGCGAAGGAAGATTGCCGCATTCAAGAGAAGAGATCAAGGATTTTAACTAATGCCTAAGTTTTCCGTATTTCTTTTTTTGCTGGTTCACTCGATAACACTTTCACAGCAAATAGGCATCAATAATCAAATACTGCTGGACTCGCTTTTAGTACAATACAGTATTGATACGGACAGTATCACATCCTTTTTTTATAGCTCCGATATTAAAGATGGACTGTCATTTGAAGTGCAACAGGTTAATAAGTCGTGTACTGATTACCTCCTCTTTTTTCCGCAGTTGATAAACATTATTCCCTCCTGGGAATATGATCTCCTCTTTTTACATGAAGAACAGGTATTTGATGATTGTTACGAGTTTATACTCGGTAATGATATTTTGTCATCACTATACCGAATTCATAAGAATAATAAAAACGAAATCGTCAAAGCAGAAAGAATCAGTATTGATATAAATGTCGATTTCGGAGATGTTATCTCAACTTTATTTTTCAAAGATAACCTGTTGAGAGTTTACGTAAATGATTACTGCTATAGAATAAATAACACCCTGATTATTAGAACATTTGAGTACGAGAAATTAAAATTGACCGGTGAGAATGTCTATACATTAAAGGACAGCATTATTGCTCACGAGAAAAAAGTCTACGATTAATTATGAATAAAAAAGATTCTTACGAAGAACTACTTAAAGTTTTACCAAACGATGATATTTTAACACAATGCATGCACTGTGGAATGTGTCTTGCAACTTGTCCAACCTATAACGTTACACTTTTGGAGCGTTCATCCCCCCGCGGTAGAATACGTTTAATAAAATCACTTGCCGAAGGAAAATTAAAAATAACGGAAAAGTTTATAGATGAAATGGATTTCTGCCTTGATTGCCAGGCTTGTGAAACTGCTTGTCCCGCAGGTGTAAAATATGGTTTGATGGTAGAAAAAGCACGCGACCTTATAACAAAAGTTGGTGCTGGCTCTTTTGGTAAGAAATATATTCAAAGGTTTGCACTAAATTACATCGTAGCATCAAGCAGAAATATTAAGATTGTCGGCAGGTTACTATACTTCTACCAGAACTTCGGAATCGAAAAACTGATAAACAAAATTTTAAGTCTTATTAAACCCCTCAAGTTTTTTATTGAAATGAATAAAATGACTCCGAGGATTTCTAAAAAGTTCAGTGATGAACATATACCGGAGTACACCGATCCCGAAGGAGAAATAAAGTATAATGTAATTGTCCCCACCGGCTGTATTATGAATATCGCTTTTGCCGATATTAACTTCGATACTGTTGATGTGCTTCTCAAAAATAATTGCCGGGTAATATGTCCCAAAAATCAGCAATGCTGCGGTTCATTACTTGCTCATTACGGCGAGATGGATAAAGCAGAATTACTTGCAAGAGAAACAATTGATACATTTGAAAAATACGATTTCGATTTTATAGTATCAAACTCCGCTGGATGTGCTGCATACATGAAAGAATACGCACACATTTTCCATGATGACCCGGTTTATTCGGAGAAGGCGGCATTACTTTCATCCAAAGTAAAAGAGTTAACCGAGTTCCTTGCGATGATTGATTTGAATAAAGATTTTAAACCGATTAATGAAACGGTTACTTACCATGACGCATGCCATCTTTGCCACACACAAAAGATAATCAAACAACCGAGAGATTTAATTGCAGCTATTCCGGGACTTGAAATCAAGACGCTTGAAGAATCAATGTGGTGCTGCGGTAGTGCCGGTATTTATAACGTAATTCGTTATGAAGATTCAATGAAATTTCTTGAGCGGAAAATGGAAAACATAAAGTCGACAAAAGCCGGCACAGTAGTTACAGGAAACCCCGGCTGTATGGGACAAATACAATACGGTGCAGAGCGGTTTAATACTCCGGTTGAAGTAATTCATCCGGCTACACTTTTAAAACGCGCATACGATAAGAAGTAATATTATTAAAAGAGATTGCCCTAAAAGCTAACATTAAAAAAGCTTGAAGGGCAAGCTTTTAAATCAGAAAATTAAATTACGTTTAAGCACTTCTCAAGGTCGAATAATATATCTTCTACATTTTCGATACCCGCAGCAATCCTAATTCCTCCTGGATGAATACCATGCTCCATCAGTTTTTCTGGAGGAATAACAGAGTGTGTCATACTTGCCGGATGTTCAATAAGTGTTCTTGTGTGTCCCAGACTAACTGCGAGTGTCATTGTGTAGGCATATTGAGCTGCGTAATTCATAAATACTTTTGCAATGCTCTTAGCCTTGTCCGAGGATTCTGCTTTTAATGCAAAGAAAAGTAAACTGCCCGGTGCAAACTCTCCGTTCAATCCTATCATTTGCTTTTTTGCAACTGCATTATATTTGTAATCAGGTAAACCGGGATAGTTTACAAATTCAATCTTTGGATGTGAACATAGGAATTCTGCAATCTTCTGTGCATTCTTAGTTTGTCTTGCTATTCTCAAGTGCAAAGTAGGTAATCCATAAGTCAAAACAGTCCATGCAGATTTAGTACTCAATACAGCTCCGAAGTCTTTTCTATAGAGGAGCAGCAAGTCTCTGTATTTCATCGGTGCAATAACAACCCCTCCCATATCGGTACCAAACCCGCCTATTCCTTTAGTTAAAGAATGAACTACAAAATCGGCTCCATGGTCTAACGGGCGCTGGCAATACGGTGTAGCAAAAGTATTATCTACGACAATATAGATTTTATTTTCACTCCGGTTCTTATTCACCTCGTCAACAATTTTTCTCACTTCTTCAAGATCAATTATTTCAAGTGTCGGATTCGAAGGGGTTTCAAAATAGATAACTCGCGTTTTTTCATTAATGGAATTAGTAAGTTCCTCAAGTAATGTTAGGTTTACCATTACATTTTTAATATTGTACTTCGGGTACCAATTATTCAATAACGAAAGAGTACAGCCGTATAATGTTTTGTGAGAAATAATTTCATCACCTGTTTTAGTTAGTATTCCGAGAATTGCTGCAATTGCCCCCATACCCGATGAAAAGCTAACCGCGGTTTCACCATTTTCAACGTAAGCGAGATTCTCTTCAAGAATATCTTTGTTCGGTTCGCCAAGACGATCATATATGTATATGGGTTTTGAATTTTCTCCCATAAATTCCGGGTTGGCAAATTCGCTGAAACCTTCAGCCCCTCGTTCCACAGAATCCAACCTGAATATCACCGAAGAAGATAACGGTGCAACAACATGATGAGCATAGTCCCATTTCTTGGAAACATTTTTCCCGTAGATTATTCTTGTTTCCATCGAATACTTCGACTCATCAATCTTGTTGTTATTATTTGTTTTTTTTTCATCCGACATAACGCCTCCTTAAAGTAACTGTTGTTCGATTATTTCAAAGCCGATTCAATATCTTCAATTAAGTCTTCAATATCTTCCACACCGACAGATAACCTTACCAATCTATCGGACAAACCGATTTTCTCTTTTACTTCAACCGGTACCGAAGCATGTGTCATTGAAAAAGGATGACAGAGTAGACTTTCAACTCCACCAAGACTTTCTGCGAGTGTGAAAATTTTCACCTTATTCATTAGCTGAATTGCAGCGTCAACACTATCTAATTCAATTGACACCATTCCCCCGAAACCGCTCATTTGCTTTTTTGCGAGTTCATGATGAGGATGCAGTGGCAGCCCCGGGTAAATTACTTTTTTAATCTTCTGATGTTCCGAAAAATGTTTTGCCAGAGTTAGTGCATTGGAATTGTGTCGTTCCATTCTTAGTGCAAGTGTTTTGGTCGCCCGTAATGTAAGCCAGCAATCAAACGGTGATGGAATCGCTCCTACTGCATTTTGCACAAAGCGGATTTTTTTCTCATATTCTTCATTATTTGTAATTACAATCCCGCCTATAACATCACTATGTCCATTCAAATATTTTGTTGTACTATGTACTACTATATCAATTCCGAAAGATAACGGGTTTTGAAAATAAGGACTCATAAATGTATTATCCGCTACAGAAATAAGATTATTATCAGTTGCTAATTCGGCAGCTGCTTTAAGATCTGTAAGCGTTAGCAGAGGGTTTGTGGGGGTTTCGAGGTAAAGCATTTTCGAATTCGGTTTAATCGCTTTTTCCACGTTGGACAAATCGGATGTATCTACCCATGAAAAATCAAGTGCAAGATTACGCATTACAAATTCAAAAAGTCTATAAGTGCCACCGTAAACATTATCGCCCACTATTACATGATCGCCGGCTTTCAATAAACTCATTAAACTGTGGATTGCAGCAACCCCGCTTCCGAAAGCTATGCCGTACTTTCCTTTTTCAAGGGTTGAAATATTCTTTTCAAGCGAAGAACGGGTTAGATTATTTGTTCTGCCGTATTTGTATCCTTTACTTTTTCCATACTCTTCCTGTGCATATGTGGAAGTCATATAAACCGGTGTAATAACTGCACCTGTAGCTGAATCTGGCTCCTGCCCGGAGTGTATTGCTAATGTGGAAAATCCCATTTTGTAGTCCTATAGAAATGAATAAATTGATTTGCGCAAAAATAAGGATGAAAAGTGAGTGTTCAAAGAGGAATAAGTAAGTGTAATTGGTTAAATAGCTGTAAAGGAAATACGGAAAGATACTTCGCAAAAAAAAGACCCACAAAAAGTGAGTCTTAAAGAGTGGAGCTAAGCGGGATCGAACCGCTGACCTCTTGAATGCCATTCAAGCGCTCTCCCAGCTGAGCTATAGCCCCAATTGCAAAAATCAAATATTTAGTTTAGCAATATTCGCCGCAACGTCATCGGCTGATTTTTTTAATGCTGTGTTTTCTTCAGGCGTTAATTTCAATTCAATGACTTCTTCAACCCCTTTGCTTCCGAGTTTAACAGGAACACCGCAAAAAACATTATTCAATCCGTACTCTCCCTCAAGCCAGACCGAGCATGGTAATAATCTTTTTCCATTTCTGGCAATCGCTTCAACCATTTCTACAGTTGACGAAGAAGGGGCGTAATATGCACTTCCGGTCTTCAAATGATTAACGATCTCAATTCCACCGTTTCTTGCCCTATTGACTAATTCATCAATTCTTTTTTCAGATATTAATTCCGAAACCGGTATCCCGGAAACTGTTGAATATCTTACAAGCGGAACCATAGAATCACCGTGTCCGCCCAACACCATTGCGTGTACATCTCTAACTGAAACCTGTAATTCTTCAGCAATGAATAATCTAAATCTTGCCGAATCCAGAACTCCCGCCATACCGATAACACGATGTTTTTCAAACCCGCTAACTTTTAATGCAACATAAGACATAACATCAAGTGGATTGGAAACAACTATCAAAATACTATTTGGTGATTTTTCAACGACATGTTCTGTAACGGATTTAACAATTTTCGTATTGGCATGAAGCAGGTCATCCCTGGACATACCCGGTTTCCTTGCAAGTCCTGCTGTAATTACAACAATATCGGAATTTTGGGTTAGGTCATATGAGTTACTTCCGATTACTGCCGCATCAAATTCTTCGACCGGGGCACTTTGCCACATGTCAAGAGATTTCCCCTGAGGTATTCCTTCTAATATGTCTACGAGAATAACTTTTTCGGCTAAATGCTTTTCTGCAATTCTTTGAGCAGTAGTTGCTCCAACATTACCTGCTCCAATAACAGTGATTTTTCTCATAGGCAAAACCTGTTATTGAGTTGGTAATACAGAAACGAATTGCCTATCACCGCGCCCGACAGTAAATTTAACGGTACCGTCTGCAACTGCAAAAAGAGTATCATCTCCGCCTCTTTTTACATTTTCGCCTGGATGGAATTTAGTTCCTCTTTGACGAACAATAATTGAGCCGGCAAGAACGGATTCTCCACCGAATCTTTTTATACCAAGCCTTTGTGCATTACTATCTCTACCATTCCTTGTAGAGCCTTGTCCTTTTTTATGAGCCATAATGCTTCTCCTAAAATTAACCTATTTTAATAACTTCAATTCGGGTCAAGTTTTGTCTATGACCTTTAAGTCTTCTATAACTTTTTCTTCTTTTCTTTTTAAAGACAATCACTTTATCGTCTTTAACATGTTCAATAACTTTTGCTTGAACTTTAACGTCTGTCAAAAAAGGAGTCCCAATTTTTGTACCTGTTTCATCTGTGTAAAGCAGTACTGAATCAAAAGTTATTTCAGTTTCAGGTTCTGCTTCGATTTTCGGCACATAGTGTTTCTCATTTTCAGCTACTTTAAATTGTTGTCCTAAAATATCAACAACAGCTAACATTTCTTTACCTCTTTTATCAAAAATGAAGTTGCAAATTTAAGAAATCTATACTCTTAAGTCAATTTATTTTTGTTTAAAACAGTTACTATTCTATTACAGTTCACATCACTTTTCATAAAGTGTATAAAATATCAACACAAAACGTAATAAATACAGATTTTCAATGATTTTGGAGGATTGCGAGTACTTATTTTTTTAATCTAAAAAAGAAAGTTGACCCGGTACCGATTTCGCTTTGAAGTTCAATTTTTGAGCCATGCGCTTCAACAATGTGTTTAACAATTGCCAGCCCCAGCCCGGTTCCTCCCACATCTTTTGAACGAGCTTTGTCTACCCTGTAAAATCTTTCGAAAATTCGTTCTTTATCTTCAGGGGCAATTCCGATACCGCTGTCTTTTATAATAATTTTCCCGGTTCTATCTTCTTCTTCAACAATTACTTCTATTGAGCCGCTCTCGGTATATTTAATTGCATTTTCAAGCAGATTTGTTATTACCTGTTTTAACCGGTTTTTGTCCCCGTACAATTTCAAATTCTTCCTAACAGGGTGAAAAATCAATTCGAGGTTCTTGCTATTTGCCAAAGGAATGAAATCATTGATTAAACCGGAAAGATATTCCCCGATATTGAAGTACCTAAAACTCATTCGCATTTCACCCGATTCAATCATTGAAATATCTATCAGATCATTTAAAAGATTGCTAAGGCTGATTGTATGCGTGTTCGCTTTTTCGAGAAAATACTTATTCACTTTTTCATCATTAATTGCTCCGTTAAGCAATGTCTCAATATATCCCTGTACTGCAAAAATAGGAGTCCTTAATTCATGCGATACATTTGCAAGAAACTCTGTTCTCATTCTCTCTAATTTTTTCAAGTATTCGATAGCTTCTTTGTTCTTTATGAACATCTCCCTGATTTCATCCTCTAAAATGAAGAGGCTCTTCTGAAGTTTTATCTTATCGGGTGAAGAATAATTGTTCCTTTTAATGTTTTGAATTACGCTTCTAATTTCTTCAATTCGCTTTTCACTTTTCTTTTTAATCATCACGAAGAGTAATATGGTTAAAACGAGTAAAAATGCTATTGCAATCTTTAATTCATCGTTAAATCCGAAATAGAAAGAGAGTAAAAGTAAAGCGCAAATATCAAAGATTAGAATTTCTTTGAAGTAGGCAAAACTTCTAAGTTGTAATGAAATGTTTCTAATTGTCCTCTTTAAAGCGATAGCCCACCCCTTTTAAAGTCTCTATCAAATGCGAGTAAACATCAAGTTTTTCACGAATTTTTCTTATGTGAACGTCAACTGTTCTATCAACCACATAAACATCCGAGCCCCAAACATTTTTAAGAAGGCTTTCCCGGCTATGAACTACACCAGGGTTACTCGCTAAATAATAAAGAAGTTCAAATTCTTTCCGGGGAAATACTTTTTCGTTATCGTTTATCGAAATAATATATCTTTCTCTGTCTATTACAAGGGGCCCGATTTTAATGACCGGTGCTTGTTCCGACTCTGGTGTTGTATTAACAGTTACTTTCCGAAAATTCGATTTAACACGTGCAATAAGTTTTTTAGGAGAAATCGGTTTCTGAATAAAGTCATTCGCTCCCAACTCAAGACCGAGCACTTCATCTACTTCGGATGATTTTGCTGTTAGAAAAATCACCGGTAGATTTTTATACTCTTTCGATTCTCTTATTGCTTTACAGACTTCAAAACCGTTCATTTTCGGCATCATAATATCAAGTATTACCATATCAGGATTCAGCTTAAGTGAATCAATAGCCTGGCTGCCGTTGAATGCAGTAATTACGTCAAAGTCTTCGAGTTCAAGATTGTATTTTAAAAATTCAACAATATCTTTTTCATCATCAACTAAAAGTATCTTTTTTTTCATAATTTAATTTCTTCCTTCTGAACAGCCGATTTATAAATCTTCTCTACTATTTTCATAGTATAAAGAGATTCTTCTGCACCATTGCAAGTAACAACACCGCGGTCTATTAACCCGGCAATATGTTTTAATTGGTTCGAATAAGATTTCTTGTAGAGTTCTTCTGTTTTAACCGAGCCCGATGAGGTTAATTCGATTTTCCTATTGTTGATTACTTTATTTAACTGCTGCGGTGTCAGCGATACACTCCCCTTTGAGCCAAAAACTTCAAGGCAAAACGAATCATTTTCTTCTTCAATCGACCAGCTTGTTTCAATAGAAATTGTTGCGTCGTTTTTATTTCTCAACAAACAAATTGATGTATCTTCAACGCTTTTTGTATTTATTGAATAATTTTGAGCCGATACAGAAACAATCTCCTCAAAATCAAGCAGCCATAAGGCAATGTCAAGTAAAACGATTCCAAGGTCGAGCATTACCCCGCCCCCTGCATCTTCTTTCCTTACAAACCATGCTGCATCGCTGCTCTGTCTTCTGAACCAGCGGCATTTCAAAAAAAAGGGATTCCCAATTTCATTAGAAGATAAAATACTTTTAAGAAGCATTAAATCCGGTCTGAATCGCATATTCATCCCGATAAAAACGGACACTCTCTTTTTTTTAGCTGCCTCGACAATCTCAAATGCTTCTTTATGATTTCTTGCAATAGGTTTTTCAATTAGAACATTTTTTCCGCAATTAATACAGTGAAGTGCAATTTCTTTATGTAGTATAGTGGGAGTAGAGATAATTACTAAATCTATCTCATCATTCTGAAAGCACTCGGTGTAATCAGTAAAGGCGTTTTTGATTTTAAATTTTTCCGAAACGGATTTTAGTTTATTCTTATCTATATCTGAAACGGCATTTATTGAAAAATTAGTAAGACCCGAAATTAAAGGCAGATGAATCAACCGGGCAATTCTGCCCAAACCAATAACCGCTATATTCAGTTTCTTCATCTTTCTTTACAAATTAATTTATTTCAACTTATAAATCCACGGGTTTTTTTCACAATACCTTCCGGATCAATTTCAAGCAGTTTATGAAGTTCTGCCTGAGTGCCGTGATCAACAAACTGATCTGGTAAACCAATTCTTAGAATATCGTTCTTGTAGTTTTTCTCGAAGAAGTATTCCATAACACCGGAACCGAAACCGCCTACGATAGAATTTTCTTCCAGAGTAATTATTTTTTTATGACTTCGTGAAATTGAGTCAAGCATCTCATTATCAAGCGGTTTAATGAACCGCATATTAATAACATCAGCTTCAATGTTGCAATCTTTAAGTTTCTCTGCTGCTTTTAACGCATAATCAACCATTGAACCGACAGCTAATAAAGCAACATCTTTACCCTGCATTAGTCTTTCGGATTTGCCGATAGGAATCGGTAAAAAAGAATCCTTAAGAGGTACACCAAGAGCGTTTCCACGCGGATACCTTAATACTATCGGACCTTCTTTATATTCAACTGCGGTATACAGCATGTCTCTCAATTCAGCTTCGTCCTTCGGAGCCATTACAACAATATTCGGAATTAAACGGAGAAATGATAAATCAAAAGAGCCATGATGAGTAGGTCCATCTGCGCCAACCAGCCCTGCTCTGTCAAGTGCAATTACAACATGAAGTTTTTGAAGAGCACAGTCATGTACTATTTGGTCAAAGGCTCTTTGAACAAATGTTGAATAAATTGCAACTACCGGAATTATTCCCTGTGTAGCAAGTCCTGCAGCAAAAGTCATTGCATGTTCTTCAGCTATTCCAACGTCGAAATAGTTTTCCGGGCATTCTTTCTGAAGAGTATCCAAACCGGTTCCATCCGGCATTGCAGCAGTAATTCCTACAACTTTGGGATTATTTTTAACTATTTGTGCAAGTGCTTTCCCGAATATTTTCGTGTAAGAAGGAAGCGAAGCGGTTTTAAACTCAATTCCCGTTAATTTATCAAATGGAGTTGAAGCATGAAGTCTTTGAATGTGTCCTTCTGCCGGTTTGTAGCCTTTCCCTTTTTCGGTAATAATGTGAGTAAGAATCGGTCCTTTTAATTCTTTAACCTGCTCAAATATTTTAATTAGATTATGAACATTGTGCCCGTTAACTGGTCCAAAATATCTAAATCCAAGTGCTTCAAACAACATTCCCGGAGTAACAACTGCTTTTATTCCGGTTTCAAGTCTTCCGGCAATTTTTCTTAGTCTATCTCCAAATTGATCGAGTTTCCCTGTAAGGTCCCAAACATATCCTTTGAATTTATTATAGTCAGGGTGAGCTATCAATTCCGTAAAGTAGTTTGATATCTGCCAGACATTCGGAGCTATCGACATCTGGTTATCATTAAGAACTACTACTAAATCAGCTTTTAAGACACCTGTGTTGTTCATTGCTTCGTAAGCCATACCGCCGGTCATTGCTCCGTCTCCAATAACGGCAACAACTTTTCTTCCTTCTTTATTAAGTCTCTGGGCGACAGCCATACCGAGTGCTGCTGAAATTGAAGTTGATGCATGTCCTGCACCGAAAGCATCGTATTCGCTTTCACTTCTTTTTAAGAAACCGGATATTCCATTTAACTGGCGTATTGTATGTAGTTTATCTTTCCTGCCCGTCAATATTTTGTGCGGATATGCTTGATGCCCGGTATCCCACACAATAAGGTCGTGTGGTGTATTAAATGCTTTATGCAGAGCAACTGCAAGTTCTGCTGTACCTAAACCTCCGCCGAAATGCCCTCCGATTTTCGAAATAACGTCAATCATAAACTGACGTATATCGCTGCACAGGTCTTTCAGATCGTGAATTGAAAAATCTCTTATATCCTGTGGAGTGCTTACTTTGGATAATATTTTATATTCGGAAAAATCATTCATCATAATCTCTCAATGGTATGTCTTCATTTTTATTCATTTTAACCGAACCATGCGGATTCAGTTTAGCTTTTAACTCCGTTATTCTTAAGCCCGATTGCTGCAAATAGTTCAGACATTCATTTGATAGAACTACACCTTCTTCGTAAAGAAGCAGTGCATCTTCTATTTGAATCTCTTCATCTTCAAGTAATGAGGCAATTTCCTCCAGCCTGTTTAATTTATCTTTAAAACTGTTCGATTTGGTTTTCTTTTTCATCTTATTCGGGTATTTTAATTACATCATCATAAAAACGGAGCGAGAAAGGTGTTTTCTTCAGAAAATCCTTTCCCCGCTTTACAAATTTATCTTCTTGTTTCACTAAAACAAAACCTTTTTTTAAAGTTCTGTCGATATTATGAAACTCCAATTTGCTTTGTAAAAGGTTCAGTCGATTTTTTATTGTCGAAAATTTATTTTCAATCCCGTTATTAATTCTGTAAACCGAATAATCCAGAGCTTGACTATGCTGGTTTACTAAATCCGAAGGTACTTTAAAACTATAAGAGTTGAGCGTATTGATTACATCTCTTTTATTATACTCAATCATTTTTTCAAGGTTGAAAGCAGCATTCTGAATGATTGTATTAATATAACCTATAACATCCAGTATATCCGGGGTTGCAAGTTCCATTGCAGCGGTTGGGGTTGCGGCTCTAACATCAGCTACAAAATCTGCAATTGTGTAATCCACCTGATGCCCGATCCCTGATATAATAGGTATTTTCGAGTTAAAAATTTCTCTTGCCACTATCTCTTCATTAAAAGCCCATAAATCCTCAATAGAACCGCCTCCGCGTGCTATTATGATTAAATCAAGGTCGTTTATTTCGTTCAACTGTTGAATTCCCGCTACAATTGACTCTGCCGCACCGGCACCTTGAACTCGTGCATGAGCAATAATTATTTCAAGAGCAGGGAATCGTCTTTCTGCCACACTCAACATATCCCTTAAAGCTGCACCGTCAATTGCAGTAACAATTCCGATTTTTTCCGGGTGTTCGGGAATCTGTTTTTTATTTTCATCATCGAACAAACCTTCTTTCAGTAATTTTTCTTTTAATATTTCAAATGCTGCCTGTAATTCACCAGTGCCCTGGGGCTGCATACTTCTTACATCAAGCTGGTAATTCCCGCGAGGGGGGTAGACTGTAATCTTGCCGGTTACAACTACCTTCATACCATCCTGCGGTGAAAAGAAGACATAATTATTCACTCCCTTCCACATTGTACAGGAGATTTGTGCTTCCGAATCTTTCAAAGTAAAGTACCAATGCCCCGATACGTGAGCTTTGAAATTCGATATTTCACCTATAATCTTAATATTGAAAAAACTCTCTTCAAGAGTTTCTTTAATCAAGCGTGTAAGTCCTGAAACAGAAAGAATTTCTTTTTCAATCATTTTATTTCTTTACGGAAGATTAAACAATACTGGTGGTGGCGGTTGCCAACCCAGGCGCTGTTAACACCGAGCGCAATAAGCGGTTTATCATTCTGCAGCCATATTTTTTCATCTTTTAACGTCCAGCTTTTTTCTCCTCTTTTCGTTAATGAAGTTGCCGTATCAAATGCGAGCGGATAGACTTTGCCACCGGAAAAAACGTTATTCGTAATAATCGTAAGGTAAGCCATATTCCTTGTAACGTCAAATACCTCGTCAAAAATTTTTGCTTGTAGTTCAATAAAATCATCATAGTTTTTTTCATTGCCAATGTCGTCAACTAAAGAAGAATACTTTGTTGCCAAACCTTTTTCAGTTCTCCCCTTTTGCCTCAGCGTATTTCTTTCAAGCTGGTTCCAGTATGGCGGTGAGGTAATGATATAATCGAATATAACATCACCTATTTTTTCTTCACTCAAAAGATTTTTAAGGTTAAAAGAGGAGCCTTTAATCACAATCAATTTCGATTTGCTTTTTAATTCATTAATTCTTTGCAGCGATACTTTATGATAGTTTTCGGTTATTTCAATACCGGCAGCATTTCTATCTAATTCGGCGGCTGCAACTAAAGTGCTTCCAGTACCGAGGAACGGGTCTAATACCCACCCGCCGGCTTTAGTAAAAAACTGAATAAACTCTTTTACAAGTGTTTCGGGATACTTCGCAGGATGAAGTAATTCATTTTTTTTTCTGCCGGGTGGATTATGTACAAACCATGATTTTGTAAATTTTATCCATTCTTTACCAGTAAGTTCATTCAGTTTATTATTGAGATTATACTTCCCTCTTTCTCCAAGGTCAATTGTTTTTGATGTGTTCTTCATAAATGTAAAGGATTTATCTTCTATTTGTTAAAATATTTTTCATAACGCCAGAAGACCCTTTGCACTTTTGCGTCGGCATAGTGCATATAGAACGGAATGGGTCCTACCCACGGAATAATTGCCTTAACAAAACCCATCTGTTTCATATCTGCAAGACATCGTTTTAGAAGTATTCCTCCGACTTTTTTTCCGCGGAGAACTTTATCCGTACCCATAGGTCCGAACCAGCCGGTTCCCCTGTTGTTAGCTTCGTATGCAGAAAACGCTACTACTTTCCCTTTCAACAAAGCAATATGTAAAGAAACCGGGGTATTCCAATATGAAGCTGAGACTTCAGCTTTCCATGCAGCAAAATTTTTCTCAAGCCAATCATTTATATTTTCCCTGTCATTTTCTTCAGCTCTTTTACAAACTATATCATCTTTTAGTAATATAGCTTCTTCTTTCTCTGTAGTAAAATCCTTATTAGTAAGATCACAGATAAGATTGGATGTATCGTTAAATTTTTTATAACCGCTTCTTTCAAAAAAGCAGACCGCTTCAGTATAAAATGGATCAACGCCGGGCATAAAATAATTCGGGTATGATTCATAAACGCGTACGACATTTACTCCTCTCCCTTTCATTTTATCTTCCACTTGTTTTAACAGTGAGGCGGCAATCCCTTTCCTCCTAAAATTATCGTTGACGCAAATCAGTTTTATATATCCAACCAAGCCCTCATCACGGCTTCTTATTACTCCCTGAATGAATGCTATCGGCTCTTTTGCATCTTTACTCAAAGCTATTATGGTCAACTCTTTATCGAAATCCGGGTCTTCGATTGTTTTTTCTTTTAATAAAAAATCCGGCATAATATCAAGAGGCATACTTTGCCTGCATAGTTTTGCAACCGGCACTATATCTTCATTAGTAAAGTATTTATAAATCATATTTTAATCCTCCTTAAAAGTGCAAAGTAAAAAATGAAGAAAAAAGACCTACATTAAACTCCCAGAATTCCGAGCCTGCGGTTCCAGGTTTAATATTAAATCTGCTCCCTGCGGTTACAGTAAAAACGCTATAGACTTTAAAGAGACCGAGAGTAACTTCGGAACTAACCCCGTTGAAACCTTTCATGTTAGAAAAGCCGGAGATACCGGGTGATACAAATTCAATGTACGGAACTTCAAATATGTATTTGAAGCCAAGCCTTGCAAGATTGCGATAAGCGAAATTAAACGTATGGGAATAGCCGACAAAGAGATAACCTTTAGGATAATTAAATCCCCCCGAATAAAATGCAAACACCGGAAGGTCTTTCGATAAACTAAAAAACTTTTCATCTTTTGTAAGAACCAGCGTAGGTGAAGGGGTAAGAAATACAATGCTTCCGAATAAACAGGACATTAAGTTACTTCCCCCGGCTTGCACAACTTTCTTGATTGGAATTGTGAATTCATACTTTTCACTTTTATATTTATTCTTTTCAGCGTCTTCCGTTATCAATAAAAATTCAACTTTATCATTTCGAAAAGCATACTTTGAAATGTCAATTTCAGCGCGATGGTTATCTGAAAAAATCTCGGAAATTTTCACTTCATATTTACCATCAATCAATATAGCTGATAAACATGTATCCGAAGTATAAAACGAAACAATAAAAACATCGGGATTTTCAGGCGGGACGAAGGAATCTATCAAGTACACTTCAATTGAATCCTGCTCCAATGCCATTGAAAATGGTGGAACCATAATAAAAAATAACAATGTGAAAATAGAAATAAGAATCCTCATTTGTGAACCATTTTTTATGAAACTTCAAAACAAATATAAAAATAATCTTATTGTGTTGTAAGACATTATTTTAACCGAATTATTTCGTATTTTTCTACCGAAAGTTATGTGATTCTTTGATATATTGTATCTCTGCATGTCTTTAGGGAAAAAATTGTACAATAAAGAAATCATTTCAAATTATTATTGAAGTTTGAGGCGGATTGTTGTAATCCAAATCATATTCATTAAAAAAGATATTTGTTATTTTTAGTTAGGAAATCAACAACAATATACCCGGGATAGAAATGAAAATTAGGTTCTTAGGCGTTCGAGGTTCAATTCCTTCTCCAATGACAACAAAACAGTTGAAAGACAAATTCGTAAAACTGTTGGAGTTAGCAACAGTGGAACATATGAAAAACGGAAGTTCATGTTCGGATATTATGAGCAAACTTTACCCGCAAATCGGTTTGATTGGAGGAAATACAACATGTGTTGAAATTACTGTTAATAACACATGTTTGATTTTTGATATGGGAACCGGGATAAGACAACTCGGCGACGAAATACTTAAAAATTTCGACAAGAACAAATCTTATGAATTTCATATTTTTATCAGTCACACCCATTGGGACCATTTGCAGGGATTCCCTTTCTTCGGACCGGCTTACCGTCCAAATGTTAAATTGAATTTCTACAGCCCGCAGCCTGATATTAAAGGGCGGTTGGAATATCAACATGATTTCAGATTCTTTCCCGTTTCAATGGAACAAATGGCTTCGCAGAAGATTTACCACCAATTAGAAACTGAAGAAACGGTTACAATAAATAATATTTTAATAAAAAATATTGAACTTCATCACCCGGGGAAAAATTATGCGTACAGAATTGAATATGGCGGAAAATCGTTTGTTTATGCTACAGATGCAGAGTACAATAACCAATCAAAAGAAAAAATTGATAGATATATAGATTTCTACAAAGATGCGGACATCCTTTATTTTGATGCCCATTATTCTTTTGATGAAGAAATTGAGAAGATAGACTGGGGACATAGCTCGGCAATTTTTGGGATTGAACTTGCGATTAGAGCAAATGTTAAAAACTTATATTTAACCCATCACGCTCCTGAGAAAGATGATTTTGAAATTTACAGACTGCTCGAAAAAGCACTAGAATATCAGCACCTGACTTATCCCGGTTCAAATCTAAAGGTTGAACTTGCGAGAGAAGATACGGATGTAGTTTTAGAATAGATTACTATTCAATAACCACAATCCCGTTTTTGGGTGAATTATAAGGAATCGGATTCCCATTGCTGTTCCTTAAATCAAGGGAAGTAATATCAATACTAGCCTGCCCTTTTGCTATTCCTTTGAAAACAAGATTCAAAACTTTTCCCGAACCTGAAATAGAAGTTGAAGGGAAAGAACCGAGGTCCATTAATATTGCGGTGCTTAATTCTATCCTACCGCTCTGGTTTACTCGTTGTAACACAGCGGCATTGTAAAGATCAGGAACAATTACCTGGTTAAACTTTTTTGCCATTACAAATTGTCCACCGGATGCCCCTACAAGGTTTAATTTGGATTTGTCAAAAGCTATAACAACGGAGAGCCCAGCAAACTCTTTAATATCTTCCATCCATAAACCGATAGAATCGATTCCGTTTAATTTAATAGTAGTTTTTGTTTTATAAAAAAGAAGTGAAGGACCTTCAACGGCATCAACGTAGAAATCCAATTTAACCGGGTCAGGTTCTATTCCACTGCTTCTGCCCTGAACTTGAAAACGGAACTTTCCTTCATCCAGGTTATTAAATGTAACTTCGGTGTTTTGGGAATATGGTGTCCAGTTTAAATAAGTGGTGGGGAAATTATCGGCATCTAATGCTAATAAACGGTACCGGAAAGTATAATCGGAGCCGCTTCCTTTCCATGCAAAAGAGACTTTATCAACCTTGAGGACTTCATTTGAAGAAGGACCGGATGTTATTTCAAGAAATGGCGGCGGTTTGTCTACAATACCACCTGAATCACATGAATTAAAAGTGCTGACAGCAATGAAGAGTAAAGCACATAAAAGGGCTAAATATGAAAACCTGCCAAATCTATTTTTAAAATCGTTCATAGCAATGCCCAAAAAATTACTTATTACAACTATAAGTTAAAAAAGAGAGAGTTCCTCTGCAAGAGGAACTCTCAAATAAATCAAGTTACTTGATAAAGATCATTTTCTTTGTATCAACAAAATTATTATTGGAACCTACAGAAGTCATCTGATAAATATAAGTTCCACTGGCTAATTTTGATGCGTCGAATTCAACTTTATAATAACCAGCGTCCTTGGTTTCGCTTACTAATACACTAATAAACTCACCTAACGAGTTGAATATCTTAATTGTAACATCGGCTCTTTCCGGCAACGAATATGTAATTGTAGTAGACGGATTGAAGGGGTTAGGATAATTTTGTTCCAAAGTAAATTCTGTAGGAACTCCTACTTCTACTTCAACAACTCTACTATATTCAAATTGACCGTCAAAATCAACCTGTTTAATTCTATATTCATATTTACCGGCAGATAAACCGCGGTCTCTGAAACTGTAACGGGATTTTTCCGTAGTTGTTCCTTTACCATCAATAAAGGCAACTTCGTTCCATGATTCAGTTCCAGTTTTTCTTCTTTCAACCTGGAAGCCCATGTTGTTGGTTTCGGTTGCTGTTTCCCAATTCAATCGAACTTCATCTTTAATTCCGGCAGCTTCAAAAGAAACTAATTCAACCGGGATGAAGACATTCATAGAAACTGGTACAGTAACCTGCGGAGTTACCGGGTCGTTACTTGTTACGATAAAATCCATTGAGTAATCACCTGTCGGGTAATCTTCCGATCTGAATAATAACTCGACCGCAACTGTATTTCCATTATATAGAACACCACTCATGTTTGAACTACTTGCAAGCCAGTCAGGTTCTGCTGCAATTTGTAATGCATGGTTGTTTTTTACATAAGTAGCATTATATGCGACCTGTAATCCTACTGTTCCAGTAGCATTCTCAACTCCTACTGTAGCTGAGTTTATTGTACCGGTCATTTCTTTATAATATACAACTATTTTACCAGCCGAATATAAAACAACCTGCCAGGTGTAACTTGCAGTTCCGCTGTACCTTTGATAATTCGTCCATTG
>DAIRET010000200.1:0-4841 GCA_036795455.1 Ignavibacteriaceae bacterium | reverse complement strand
AACTCTTGAAGCAATCAAGGAAGAAGATTTTGCTAACAAAGAATCCGCCCTTGAAACCGGGAAAATGCTTGATGCTGAACAGGTATGCTATTGCAATCTTTCGGTTCTCGGTGAAAAAATAATTGTACAATACGTGCTTGTCGATATTCAACTTGAAAAGGAAGTAATTATTGATCAGGTTACCGCACTTAGTATTGAAGACCTTGAAAATGTAATGAAAAGAATAGCATCCGGCATTTCAACCGGCAGACCAATCAGTCAAAATGCTGAAGTCGGGAAAATAATGGAATCCGAAACAGTTGGAAATTTGAAACGGGGTTCAAATAATAATCTCGGGTTATCATTCGGCTATTTGTACCCGCAATACGGCTACGATGGAGAAAAGAGAACTTTTGTTCTTGATGTTCGATACGGCTATGAAATGGACGATTTTACTCTCGGTACAATGATCGGTGTAAGACATGGTATTGCAATTAATGTTTTTAGTTCTTATTTAGCAACCAAAACAGATGTTTGTCCCTTTATCGGCGGCTCATTCGGTTTTCACTGGGTTACCCACGGTACCGAATACGATAAAAACTATAAAGCACTCGATAAAAAAGGAGACGGTTTTGAATTTGCATTACAAACCGGATTCAGGTTGTTTAGAACTTACAAGTTCCAGATACTGTTGAACCTTGAATATGTTTTTACGTTTAATGATTTTGACGATAGGGCAATTGTGTTTACTATTGGTGTATTGTGAGACGTGAAACACAGCCTGTCGGCTGGCAGGCGTGAAAAGTGAATCGTCAAATGTGAATGATTGAATATTACTGTCAAACACAATAACAATATAACAATAAAGCAATAGGACAATAGATCAAACTCTCTCCGATTTGTTCAACGATTCGCTCCTCGTTATTTTTCATATATGGATTATAAAAAGTACAACAACATAAAATTAGCTGTAGGGATTTCAGAGACTATCCTTTCATTCATTTTAATTCTTCTGTTTATAGCTACGGGATTAAGTTTACAATTGGAGCAGTACCTGACCGGTTTATCAGGGAACAGTTATATTGTATTCGTTTTATTTGCGGCTGTTACAGGTGCAGGTTTTTCAATCGTATTTTTTCCTTTTAGTTTTTATTCCGGGTTTTATTTGGAGCACAGGTTTAATTTATCAAACCAAACATTCGTGAAGTGGATTCTTGAAGGATTAAAAAGTCTTCTTGTAGCCTCGGTTATCGGGATACCTGTTCTTCTTGTTTTTTATTATGTAATAAATACATTCGGTTCTTACTGGTGGCTTCCGTTCGCTGTTTTTATTTTTATACTATCGGTGCTGCTTGCAAAGATTGTCCCCATTTTTATTCTGCCGTTGTTTTATAAAATTACTCCGCTTGAAAACGAAGAGATTAAAAAGAGGATTATTGGTCTTTCAAAAGGAACGAAACTAAAAGTAGAAAACGTATTCCGTTTTGATATGAGCAAGAATACAAAAAAAGCGAATGCTGCATTTACCGGACTTGGAAAAACTAAAAAAGTAATTTTAGGCGATACACTGCTGGACAACTATTCGGTTGACGAGATAGAAACGGTATTAGCTCACGAGATCGGGCATTACGAAAAAAAGCATATTATCAAAAACATTGTATTAAACACTGTCTTAAACTTTTTTACGTTGTACATGATTGCTTTGATTTATGAAGAATTACTCCCGGTATTCGGTTTTAGTGAGCTAACTCAAATTGCAGCACTTCCCATGCTTGTGCTTTTGAGCATAATAATATCTCTTCTACTAACGCCTGTATTAAATTCAATATCCAGGAAATATGAATATGAAGCGGATAAATATGCAATCGAAAAAACCGGGAAAGGAGAAGTATTTATCGGTACACTTGAAAAACTAACCGAGCAGAACCTCGGCGATAAAGAACCGCATCCGTTTGTAGAATGGTTTTTTTATAGTCATCCTTCGATTAAAAGAAGAGTTGCATTTATTAACAGTTTGGTTAAAAACCGGGACGAAGAGTAACCTCAAATGACTTATATAAAACTAACACTGATTTTTTTGTATACTGCCATACTATCGGTTATTGCATTTTTCTTCGGAATAATCGACAGAAGTTTTAAGCTGTACTTTTGGCTTTCAAAAGTATTCTCTAAAGGTATTTTGCTAATAAGCGGGATAAAACTGGAAGTAAAAGGTTTGGAAAACTTTAATCCAGGGGGTGTGTATGTTTATGTCTCGAATCATTCAAGTATGTATGATATTCCCGCTTTACAGTATGCTGTTCCAAACCGTGCAAGTATAGTGTTCAAACAGGAACTGGGAAAAATTCCCATCTTCGGCTGGCAATTAAAAACAGGACCTTATATTATAATTGATAGGGCAAGTCCCGAAAGAGCAATGAAAAGCATTGAGCGTGCAAAAGAGACGATGAAAACAAAAGGTTTTTCCATTATTCTGTTTTCGGAAGGAACAAGAAGCAAAACAGATGAAGTACAGCCTTTTAAGCGAGGAGCTTTTTATTTGGCATCAAGGGTGAGTTTCCCGATTATCCCGGTGTCGATTTCAGGGACTGGAAAAGTATTACCGAAAGGGAAATTGAAAATAGTACCGGGAAAAATTACAGTTCATTTCGATAAGCCGATTGAAACCGGGGAGATAAAATCAAAAAAAGATGAACTTGAACTGATGGAACGGGTACGGGAGATTGTTATTAAGAACAAGGAGTATTAACTATGGCGGTATCAATTGAAGAAGTAAAACACATAGCACAACTGGCGAAGCTGAAGTTTACCGATGAAGAACTACAAGACTTTACTCACAGTTTTAACGATATATTACAGTATATGGAAATGCTGAACAGAGTTGATACGGTTAATGTAGTCCCTCTTTCACACCCGGTTGAAATGACAAATGTTTTTAGAGATGATGTACTGAAACAATCGGTTACTACTGAAGAGACTTTGAAAAATGCTCCCGATAGCGACGATGAATTTTTTAAAGTCCCGAAAGTTATAGGTTAATATTTTATCATGATAGTTGGAATTATACCTGCTCGTTTCGCTTCAACAAGATTATTCGGAAAACCGCTGGCAAATATTCACGGTAAACCGATGATTCAACATACATACGAAAGTGCATCAAAATCCAAATTGCTAAACAAAGTAATAGTTGCGACAGACGATGAAAGAGTCGCAAGAATTGTCAACGGATTCGGAGGGAATTTTGAAATTACACCGAAGGAAATCCAAACCGGTTCGGATAGAATAGCTTTTGTCGCAGAAAAAATACCTAACGCAAAAATTATTGTAAATATACAGGGTGATGAACCGTTCATCCCGGCGGAAATGATTGACAAAGCGATAGAGCCTTTACTGTTTGATAAAGCAATTCACATTTCTACTCTTGCAAAAAAAATTGAAACAGTATCCGAATTGAAATCGCCTGCTGTTGTGAAAGTAGTATTCGACTATCAAAACTTCGCACTCTATTTTTCACGCTCGCCAATCCCTTATGTACGGGATGCGTCATCAAACCTTGAGCGGGTTCAAATTGCGGACGTTTACAAACATATCGGGCTTTATGTCTATTCAAAAGAATATTTATTGAAATTTACAAAACTTCCTCAAACAGACCTTGAAAGGACTGAGAAACTGGAACAATTACGCTTGCTCGAAAACGGTTACAAAATTAAAATTGTAGTAACTAACCTTGACAGCCTTTCCGTTGATACACAGGAAGACCTTGAAAGAGCAAGAATTTATTACAAGAAACTAATGAAACGGAGAACTAATGAATAAGGAAATCCTTCAAAAAAGAATATTGCTTGCAAACTTACCCACACCGGTTCAAAAAACTGAACTAAACGGATGTAAGTTTTATATTAAGCGGGATGATCTTACAGGGCTTGAAACAAGCGGTAATAAAGTAAGAAAACTTGAGTACCTGCTTTACAAAGCTAAAAAAGATAAAGTCGATTATGTTTTTACAAGAGGCGGTGATCAGTCGAATCACTGCAGGGCAACAGTAGCCGCTGCTACTTCATGCGGTATCAAATCGAAAGTGTTTTTATGGGGAAGCGATTCTAAAAATGCAGACGGTAATCTCTTTTTTAATAAACTTTACGGAGCTGAAACGGAGTATTTCAACTTAAAAGAGTATAAAAACATCCAGGAAATAATGAGTAAACAAGCAGCGGAATATGAAAAGAAAAAGAAGAAAGTTCTTGTTATTCCCGAAGGAGGTTCATCTGAAATTGGAATACTCGGTTATGTAAATTTTATCCCCGAGTTTTATGAACAGGTAGAGATAAATAAATTCAAAGGAATATTAACTGCTGCCGGTTCCGGGGGAACTGCTGCGGGTCTGCTTGCCGGTACCGAGTTGTTCAACATCCCGTTAAAGATTTATGCTGTGAATGTATTTCTTACAGGTCCGGAAATGAAGGAAAGGATCATTATGCTTGCGAACAAAACGTTACAGTTGCTTGATCCTAAATTGAAAGTAAATGAAAAGCGGATTGAAGTTTTCGGCGATTACTCAACCGAAGGATATAAGAGCATTTCGGATGATAAGCTGGTATTGATTAAACAGTTTGCGCGTCAAACCGGTATTGTACTTGACCCCGCATACACAGGTAAGGCATTCAAAGCGTATGCAGATAACTTCTTAAAGCCGGGAACAACTTCAAAAGTATTGTTTTTGCATACAGGCGGGTTATTCGGAGTATTCCCGAAACGGCAACAATATTTAGCGGTAAAATAATTATATAAGCGTTCCACGCAGCGTAGTTTGTAAATTGATCCTAAATGTAGAGACGTAGCATGCTACGTCTCTACAAAGGTGG